>JBAXES010000059.1:0-12343 GCA_037140315.1 Chloroflexales bacterium | reverse complement strand
CGGCAAGACGGCCGCCGTGCTCGCGCCGCTGATCGAGCGCCACCTGCCGCCCCGGCTCCCGCCGGCCCAGCTCGCCATCCTCTACCTCGTGCCCACCCGCGCCCTGGTCAGCGACCTGCGCGCCCGCCTGGAGCAGCCGCTAGAGGCCCTCGGCTTGCAGTTAGGCGTGAAGACCCGCGACAGCGCCTTCCGCCCCAGCGCGCCGCCCGACATGCTGATCACCACGCCCGAGTCCGCCGACGCCCTGCTGGCCTCGGCCGCGCCGATCTTCGCCGGCTGCGCGCGCTGGTGATCGACGAGCTGCACCTCTTCGACGGCACGCCGCGCGGCGACCAGCTGCGGGCGGTGCTCAGCCGCATCCGCGCGGTGCGGGCCTACGCCGCCGCGCGCGGCGACGCCCCCGACGCCGCGATCCAGTACGCGGCCCTCTCGGCCACGGTGGGCGATCCCGAGTCCGCTGCGGCGCGCTACTTCACGCCGGCCCAGGTGGTGCAGACGGGCGGCGGTCGGCCCCTGGAGGCCGAGCTGCTGGCGATGGACGACGACGGCGACGCGGCCCTGGCCGCCTGCCTGGCCGACTTCCGCCGGCGCGGCTGGCGCAAGGCCCTGGTCTTCTGCAACAGCCGCGCCGAGGTCGAGCACTACGCCGGCGTGACCCGCCCGGGGTCGCCCTTCGGCAGCGCGGTCTTCGTCCACTACTCGAACATCGAGGCCGCGCGGCGGCGCGAGATCGAGCAGCAGTTCGCCGCCGCCGACAGCGCGGTCTACTTCACCAGCAGCACCCTGGAGCTGGGCATCGACATCGGCAGCGTCGATGTGGTGATGCTGATCGGCCCGCCCGGCAGCCGGGCCTCGTTCACCCAGCGCATCGGGCGGGGCAACCGCCGCGGGCGCAGCCTGCGCGCCATCTGCGGCTACCGCACGCCCCTGGAGCGGCTGACCTTCGAGGCGCTGATTGCCGAGCCCCAAGCCCTCAGCCCTCAGCCCTTAGCCCTTAGCCCTTCATTCCGCCCCTCGGTCGCCGTCCAGCAGATCTCCAGCCTGGTCAAGCAGAGCCCGACCGCCGCCCTGCGCCAGATCCCCCTGGCCCAGCTCTTCGCCGGGCTGCTGCCCGATGCCAACCTAGCCGAGCTGCTGGGCCACCTTGAGCAGCGCGGCTACCTCCGGGCCGGGCGGCCGGGCGAGTGGCGCGCGGGGCCGCGCCTGAACAAGCTCTTCGACCAGCAGAGCGCCCAGTATGTCAGCCTGAGTCATCTACAGCAACATCCAGGTCTCTGATATGCCCCCGCTGGCCATCCGCGACCAGAGCACCGGGCAGATCCTGGCCACGGTCGATGCGCTCTGGCTCGACCGCGAGGAGCTGACCCTTGAGGGCCGCGTGATCGATGTCGCCTGGAGCGATGGCGAGGGCCTCTGGATCAACTCGCGCCCCGGCGGAGCGGCACCCGCGCCCGCGATCTACCGCTCGGGCCGCCAGCTGCTCAGCTACGATCTGGCGCAGTCGCTCCCGGCCCAGCTGGGCCTCGACCCGCGCACAGCGACGCTGGTCCAGGCGCCGAGCGGCTGCTGGCTCTTTCACTGGCTGGGCGACCTGTACGGGATCGCCCTGCGCGACCTGCTGCGCTACACGCTGCCGGCCGAGGATAGCCCGGCCCCTGGCCTGGCCCTGCACCTGCCCGATCCGCCGCGCGCCCTGCCCGTCCTCAGCGCAGACCAGGCGCAGCGCTACCTGCGCGACAGCTACCGCCAGTACGAGCCGCTGCTCGACCTCGAGGCCTTCCAGCAGCTCCTGCCCACGCCGCTGCGCCGCCAGTCTGTGGTCGATCTGTTCGACGTGCCGGGCTTCCTGGCCGCCGCCAACGCCCTGCGCCTCGCCCCCGCGCCCGAGCAGATCGCCGGCGATCTGGCCGATCTGCTCAGCTGAGCGGGGTGGGCCGTAGGCCCACAATAACAGACAAATAGTCGCTAAAAAATGCCAGCTTCGCTGGCATTTTTTAGCGACTATTTGCAGGGTTTTAGGGCGATAGCCCTACGCTGAAAAGGCCCACTCGCCAGATCGCATCACCGGCTCCGCGTTGCCGTCGGCGTCGATCCCGTCGATGTCGATCTGCGCCGAGCCGATCATAAAGTCCACGTGGATGGCGCTCTCGTTGCCGCCGGCCGCCGCGAACGCCGCGCTGGACATGGCCACGCCGCCATCGACCGTGAAGCGGTAGGCCCGGCCGAGGGCGACGTGGCTGGCCGCGTTCTCGTCGAACAGCGTGTTGTAGAAGACCCGGTCGGCCCTGGCGATCGGCGAGCTCTCGGGCACCAGGGCCACCTCGCCCAAGCGGGCCGCGCTCTCGTCGGTGGCGATCAGGCTGCGCAGCGCCTCCTCGCCCTTGTCGGCGCGCACGTCCACCACCCGGCCCGCGCGGAAGACCAGGCTAAAGTCATCGATCAGGCTGCCGCCCAGGTTCAGCGGCTTCGATGCGCGCACCACCCCGTCCACCCGCGCGCGGTGCGGCGCGCTGAAGACCTCCTCGGTGGGCAGATTGGCCACAAACTCGACCCCGTTCTCGGCCGTCATCTTGCCGCTCACCCAGCGGTGCCCATCGGCAAGGCCGAGGGTCAGATCGGTGCCGGGGCCGCTGTAGCGCAGGGCGGAGTAGCGCTTCGTGTTGAGGTAGGCGCTGCGGGCGGCCAGGTCGGCCGTGTGCTGGCGCCAGGCGGCCACCGGGTCGGCCTCGCGGGTGCGGCAGGCGCCCAGGATCGCGTCCCAGAGCAGCGCCTCGGCCTGCTCGGGCGGCGTGCCCGGGAAGACCTTCGCCGCCCAGCCCGGCGAGGGCGCGGCGATCACCAGCCAGTTGATGGCCGGGCGCGAGACGCGCTGGCCGATCGGCTGGCTCTTGTAGGCCGCCGTCTGCTGGGCCAGGCTGACCAGGCTCGCATCCTGGCCGCTCAGCAGGTCGGGGTCGCCCGAGGCGATGCTGATCAGGGCCGCGCCGGCGTCGATCAGCTCGGCCTGGGCGCGCACCTGCCACTCGGGGAACTCGGCGAACGAGTCGCGCGGGGCGTGAGCGAAGCGCGCCAGCACCAGGGACTCGTCGCCATAGAAGACGTGGACGTAGCGCGCCCCGGCCAGGTAGGCGCTGCGCGTGATCTCGCGCACCAGCGGGGCGACGCGCACATCGGCGCGCACCACCAGGTGCTGCCCTGGCTGAAGGTGTACGCCGATCTGCACGGCGATGTCGGCGTAGGCGCGTAGGGCCGGGTCGACCGGATTGCTCTTGCTCATCAAGGTGCTCCTATTCCGCGAGTGGGTGGTGCGTATTGTAGCACCGATGTCGGCGGCGGTGATTGCCCTTGTCATGATCCTTAAGGGATGATATACTCAAGGACATTGAATATCAAGGGTTGTGAGAAACACCAGGACGGCGGCATGACCTCTGCCAATCAAGAACCGCAGGCCGGCCGGGCAACCGAGCGCATCCCCCTTGAGGAGATCGAGCGGGCGATCATGCAGATCAGCTGGCTCGCCCAGCGCCAGTTTATGCAGCTCCTCGACGAGGATCGCTTCCGGGTCACCCTGCCACAATTTTACACCATGATCTACCTCCAGCAGGCTGGTGAGGGGTGTAAGATGTCGGACCTAGCCGACGCGACCCACCAGTCGGCCGCATCGCTCACCGGCGTCGTCGACCGCCTCGCCGAGAAGCACCTGGTCGACCGCACCCGCCACGAGCGCGACCGCCGCCAGGTGATGGTCGTCGTCACCGCGCGCGGCATCGAGCTGATCTCTGAGATCCGCCAGGCCCGCCGCGAGCAGATGCAGATGGCCCTCGGGCAGCTCAGCGAGCAAGAGATCGAGGTCTTCCTGCATATCCTCGACCAAGTGCTGTCCGGTATGGTTCGCGTGATCGAGCGCGGCGAGGGCGGACGGCTAGCGTAAAATTGAGAATTGAGAATTGAGAATGCAGAATAAGAAGCCTGTAGAGAAGCCTGTGGAAAGAGGAGGGCCTGGTATTCGGCGCTTTCTCAATGCTCAACTCTCAATTCTCAATTCCGCCCGCGGCGTGAGCTGGGGTCGGCTCCTCAGCTACGTGCGCCCCTACCGTTGGTGGATGATCGCCGCCCTGGCCTCGATGTTTCTGGCCACCAGCGTCGGCCTGCTGCTGCCCCTGGCCGTCGGCCAGATGATCAACTCGTTCGCCGTCAAGGGCGTCGAGTTCCAGCTCAACCAGGTGACGCTGGCGATGCTTGGCGTGGTGGCCCTGCAGGCGGTCTTCACCCTCGTGCAGACCTACGCCCTGGCCTTCGTCGGCGAACGCGTGGTGAGCGACCTGCGGGTGCAGGCCTACACCCGCCTCCAGGCCCTCTCGCTGAGCTTCTTTAACAACCGGCGCACCGGCGAGATCACCAGCCGGATCACCAACGACGTCACGCTGATCCAGGCCACCGTGACCAGCAACATGGCCTCGCTGCTCTCGAATATTGTGCAGTTCATCGGCGCGATCGCCCTGATGATCACCGTCTCGTGGCAGCTGAGCAGCCTGGCCCTGCTGCTGGTGCCCGCCGTCACCGTGCTCGGCATGGTCTTCGGGCGCATGCTGCGCCGCATCTCGACCCAGGTGCAGGATCGCCTGGCCGAGGCGTCGAGCGTGCTGGAGGAGACGGTCGCCGGCGTGCGGGTGGTGCAGTCGTTCGCCCGTGAGCCCTACGAGGTGAGCCGCTTCAGCGCCGCAGTCGAGGCCACCTTCGCCACGGCGATGCGACGGGCGCGGGTGCGGGCGATCTTCCAGCCCCTGGTTGGAGTCGCCGCATGGGGCGTGATGGTGGGCGTGCTCTGGCTGGGCGGCAACCTCGTGCTGAGCGGCCAGATGCGCCCCGGCGACCTGATCGCCTTCATGCTCTACGCGGGCAATATCGGCGGCTCGATGGCCACCTTCTCCAGCCTCTTCAGCCAGCTCCAGGAGGCCCTCGGCGCCACCACCCGGGTCTTCGAGCTGATCGACACCGCGCCCGAGATCGGCGACGCCCCCGGCGCCGCCGCCCTGCCGCACCTTGAGGGCCGAGTGACGTTTGAGGGGGTGACATTTCGGTACGAGGTGGCCGACAGCGGGACGCAGGAGGCAGGTGACAATGCTACAGCTATGGAAAGCAGTGATCCTGCCGCCCGCCGCCTGCCGCCTGCCGCCATCCTTAAGAATCTGACCCTCGACATCGTCCCCGGCGAGCTGCTGGCCCTGGTCGGGCCCAGCGGCGCCGGCAAGAGCACGATCGCCAACCTGATCCCGCGCTTCTACGATGTGCAGTCCGGGCGGGTGCTGGTCGACGGCTATGATATCCGTGACGTGCAGGTGCGCTCGCTGCGCGAGCAGATCGGGATCGTGCCCCAGGAGACTCTGCTGTTCAGCGGGTCGGTGCGCGACAATATCCGCTACGGTCGGCTGGAGGCCAGCGACGCCGAGGTGCAGGCCGCCGCCGAGGCGGCCAACGCCCACGACTTCATCAGCGCCCTGCCCGACGGCTACGCCACCCTCGTCGGCGAGCGGGGCGTGAAGCTCAGCGGCGGGCAGCGCCAGCGCGTGGCGATCGCGCGGGCCATCCTGAAAGACCCGCGCATCCTCATCCTCGATGAGGCCACCAGCGCCCTCGACAGCGAGAGCGAGCGGCTGGTGCAGTCCGCCCTCGACCGGCTGATGCGCGGGCGCACCAGCATCGTGATCGCCCACCGCCTCAGCACCGTGCGGCGCGCCGACCGCATCGCGGTGATCGTCGGCGGCGAGCTGATGGAGATCGGCACCCACGCCGAGCTGGTCGCCCGCAGCGGGCTCTACGCCCGGCTCTACGCGATGCAGTTCCGCGAGGAAGATCGCGAGCTGCTACCGTTACTGGCAGACCTAGCCTAGTCCTATGGCGGGGAGGCTCGGAGGGGTGGGACCCCGCCGAAAGCATAGAGAGCGTGTCTCTTCTCAGAGCCTGTGGCACCCAGGCCCCCGCCGAGTAGCGATGACATTCGTATAGATACCGATGACCCTGGTCATAGAAGTGAGGATACAGTTTCATGAGTGATGAGACACGCCCCCTGGATAGCGCCGCCACGCAGGATGGCAGCAGCCTGCCACCGAGCGACCCCGATGCCGAAGAGCGTTTCCTACCCCTGGTGGTGCTGGGCGAGATGGTGATCATGCCGCACATGACCATCCCGCTCCAAGTGCCCCAGGGAAAGTCGTACCGGGCGATGGAGCGGGCCTGGGACGAGGACCACGAGGTGCTGCTGATCTTCGTCCGCGAGGGCGAGCTGGAGGGCTATAAGAGCACCCAGCCCCAGCAGCTGCCGCCCACCGGCGTGATCGCCCGCCTGGAGGAGTTCGCCAAGCTCCCCGACGGCACCGCCCGCGTGATCCTGGAGGGCCTGCACCGCGCCACGATCAAGAGCGCCCTCCAGATCCAGCCGTTCTACCGCGTGAGCTGCCTGCCCGTCTTCGACCTCGACGAGGACGGGATGGAGATCCAGGCCCTGATGGACACTGTCAAGCAGCAGGTGGACGAGTTCGTCGACCACCTGGGCGAGGTACCCCAGGAGGCCGTGCAGTTCGTGCACCGCATCGAGCGCCCCGGCCACCTGGCCGACATCGTCACCTGGGGCCCGGCGTTCGACTTCAAGGATCGCCTGGAGGTGCTCAACACCCTCGACCCGGTCGAGCGCCTGCGCAAGGCAAATATGGTGCTGGCCCGCCAGCTGGAGCTGCTCAAGCTGCGCGCCAAGATCCAGCAGGACACCAAAGAGGTGCTCGACCAGAGCCAGCGCGAGTACTTCCTGCGCGAGCAGATGCGGGTGATCCGCCGCGAGCTGGGCGAGGACGACGATAGCGACGACCCGATCGACGAGCTGCGCCGCAAGGTGGCCGAGATCACCGCCCCCGAGTATGTCAAGAGCCAGGCCCTCCACGAGATCAAGCGCCTGGCCCAGCAGGGGATGAACAGCCCCGAGGCCGGCGTGATCCGCACCTACCTCGACTGGGTCCTCAACCTGCCCTGGGCCGAGGAGGAGCACGCCGAGATCAGCATCGCCGAGGCCCAGAAGGTGCTCGACGAGGACCACTTCGGCCTGGAGCGGGTCAAGGAGCGCATCCTGGAGTTCCTGGCCGTGCGCAAGCTGGCCGGCAATAAGATGCGCAGCCCCATCCTCTGCTTCGTCGGCCCCCCCGGCGTCGGTAAGACCAGCCTGGGCCGCAGCATCGCCCGCGCCCTCGACCGCCAGTTCATCCGCACCAGCCTCGGCGGCGTGCGCGACGAGGCCGAGATCCGCGGCCACCGCCGCACCTATATCGGCGCGATGCCTGGCCGGGTCATCCAGGGTATGAAGAGCGTCAAGTCGAACAGCCCGGTGTATGTGCTCGATGAGGTAGACAAGGTCGGCACCGACTTCCGCGGCGACCCGACCTCGGCCCTGCTTGAGGTGCTCGACCCCGAGCAGAACAGCACCTTCAGCGACCACTACCTGGAGATCCCCTTCGACCTGAGCAAGGTGATCTTCATCGCCACCGCCAACCAGCTCGAGCCCATCCCCAGCCCGCTGCGCGACCGCATGGAGATCATCGAGATCGGCGGCTACACCGAGGACGAGAAGCTCGGCATCGCCCGCGGCTTCCTGGTGCCCAAGCAGCGCGAGTTCCACGGCCTGAAGCCCGGCCAGCTAGAGATCACCGACGGCGCCGTGCTCAAGCTGGTGCGCGAGTACACCCGCGAGGCCGGCGTGCGCAACCTGGAGCGCGAGCTGGCCACCCTCTGCCGCAAGGTGGCCCGCAAGGTGGCCTCGGCCGGCGAGCCCGGCGCCGAGAGCCTGCGCGAGGTCTACGCGATCGACACCGCTGATGTCTCCACCTACCTTGGGCCCGAGCGCTTTAGCTACGGCCTGGCCGAGGAGCGCGATGAGATCGGCGTGGCCACCGGGGTGGCATGGACGAGCGCCGGCGGCGACATCCTCAGCATCGAGGTGCTGCCGGTCAAGGGCAAGGGCGGGCTGCTGCTCACCGGCCAGCTCGGCGATGTAATGAAGGAGAGTGCCCAGGCCGCCGTCTCCTATGTGCGCTCGAAGGCCGACCAGCTCGGCATCGACCCTAACTACTTCGAGGAGCACAACATCCACATCCACGTGCCCGAGGGCGCGGTGCCCAAAGACGGCCCCTCGGCCGGGATCACCCTGACCACCGCCCT
This sequence comes from Chloroflexales bacterium, assembly GCA_037140315.1. GTDB lineage: Bacteria > Chloroflexota > Chloroflexia > Chloroflexales > Chloroflexaceae > Oscillochloris. The sequence goes on along the minus strand of JBAXES010000059.1, from coordinate 4,141 downwards.
GATCAGCGCGATGACGGGCCGGCCGGTGCGTCGCGATGTGGCCATGACCGGGGAGGTGACGCTGCGCGGCAAGGTGCTCGGCATCGGCGGACTCAAGGAGAAGACCCTGGCCGCCCACCGCGCGGGCATCCGCACCTTCATCCTGCCCAAGGAGAACGCCAAGGATATCGTCGAGCTGCCGGAGAAGGTGCGCCAAGACCTCAACCTGATCCCGGTCACGTCGATGGACGAGGTGCTGAAGGTGGCCCTGAACCCAGTCGTGGTGCCGGTCGTGGTTTCCTGAGGGTGTGGGAGAGCTTCGCTCTCCCGCAAAAAGACTGGCTCTGCGGCGGCGCGGCATAGTCGCGCCGCCGCAGAGCCAGTCTTTATTTCTGCACGCCCCCCCCGCGTCTAGTGAGCGGTGTCATCGCGCAGGAAGGCGGCGCACTCCTCGGGTATGGTGGGGTTGATCCACATGCCGCTGCCCAGCTCGAACCCGGCGCTGCGGCTGAGGCGGGGCACGATCGCCAGGTACCAGTGGAAGTGACGATTCTCGGGTTCTTTGGTTGGGGTGGAGCGCAGGATGATGTTGAAGTCAGGGTCATTCAGGTGGGTGTAGAGGCGGAAGAGCACATCGCGCAGCAGCGGGGCCAGGTAGATCAGCGAGCTCTCATCGAGGTGCATAAAGCTGGAGCGGTGCGCGCGCGGCATGATCCAGATGTGGAAGGGCGAGGAGGATGCGTAGAGCACAAAGGCGGCGAAGTGCTCATTCAGCGCGATCAGGCGCTCGCCGCGGCTCAGCTCATCGGCAAGCATCGTGCAGAAGACACACTGGCCGGTGTCGTCGAAGAAGCGGCGGGCCTCCTCGATGCGGTGGCGGATGTCGCCCGGCACAATCGGCAGGCCGATGATCTGGCTGTGCGGGTGGGGCAGCGAGGCCCCGGCGCGCTCGCCGTGGTTCTTAAAGAAGACCAGGTGCTCGACGCGCGGGTCGGCGCTGATCTCGCGCCCGCGGCGCAGGTACATCTGCATGACGGCGAGGATCTCCTCGTCGGTCATTATGGCGAGGGTGGTGTTGTGCAGGGAGTGCTCGACGAGCACCTCGTGGTAGCCGACCCCGGTGATATAGCGCTCAACACCATTGAAGTTGCGCACGAGCGACCCGACCTCGGCGAGGGCGGGGTATTTGTTGCGCACCACGCGCGTGTCCCATTGGCGGCTGCCCTCCGGGTAGCGACAGACCTCGAGGTCCAGCTCCTCGTTCCCCAGGCAGAAGGGGCAGCGCGGGTCGCGCTCTGCGCGCTCGTGGGTGAAGATGCGGTCGCTGGATTCAGCGTAGGCGTTGGGGCGGCGAGCGCGCTCGCTGGAGATGATCACCCACTCGCGGGTGGCCAGGTTTTGCCGCAGCTCAGGCATCAGAGTTCCTCCAGGGCAAGCCACGGCGCGCGCCGTAGTATTTTGTAGCCCAGGCGAGGGCGGTCGGACGGGCGGGTGGCTTGCCCCTATTGTAGTAGGAAGCGCTAGATGCGGCAAGGGCTAGGTCATGGGCGGTAGTCCTCCCAGATCTTGCCAAGGTCGTAGAGTGGGTCGGACGGCGGCTCAAGGCCGAGCTTTGCGCGCATCAGGCCGATCTCGGCGGTGTAGCGGGCCACCTCGACGCTGCGCGCCGGCCGCAGGTCCAGCCGCGATGAGGCGCCCGGCAGGGCCATCACCCGCTCGGCCAGCTGGAGCAGGGGCGTGCCCTGGCCGCTGCCCACGTTGATCGGCTGGCCGATGATCTCGGCCGTGGACGCGCGGATCATCGCCTCGACCACCTGGTCGACGTGGACGAAGTCGATCAGCTGCTGGCCGCCGTAGACGATCATCTCCTGCCCGTGTGCGGCGGCCTGCATCCACAGCGGGATCACCCGGTCGCGGTCGCGCCGACCATAGACGTTGGCGAGGCGCAGCACCGCCGTCTCCACGCCGTAGGTGTTTAGGAAGACGCGGGCGTACAGCTCGCCGGCGGCTTTGCTGGCCCCGTAGGCGTTCTTCGCGTTGAAGGGCGCGCCCTCGGGCACTGGCAGCCGCTCAACCTCGCCGTACACCTCGCGGGACGACGAGAAGACCACCCGCCGCACGCCGCCGGCGCGGGCGGCCTCAAGCACATTCACCGTGCCGGCCACGTTGGTGGCGAAGGAATAGCTTAGGTCACTGACCGCGCCCATCACATTCGACTGGGCGGCCAGGTGGTAGATCACATCGGCCCCGGCGCAGAGCTCGCGCAGGGCGTCGGCGTCGCGGATATCGGCCTCGGCCAGGCACACCGCAGCGTTCCCCGCGTGCTGGGCCAGGTGCGCGCGGCTCCCGCGGTGCATATTGTCCAACGCCAGGATCTCACCTGCGCCATCGCGGGCCAGCCGGTCGACGAGGTGGCTGCCGATGAATCCGGCGCCCCCGGTGATCACGATCTTCATGGAGGTCCCTTCTGAAGTGCGGGCCTGGATTGGATAACGCTCGCCTGCCATTATAGCGAATGACGTGAACCCGGCGGCGGCGCAACTTTCTCGCCCGCCGCGCGTCCTATTGCCAGGAACGGACACATGCGACAAGGAGCCCGCAATGAACACCACCCTACGGCTGACCCGCAGCCGAGACGACAAGATGATAGCCGGCGTGGCCGGCGGGATCGGCCGCTACCTGGGGGTAGACCCGGTGATCGTGCGGCTGGCCTTCGTGCTGCTGGCCTTCAGCGGGGCAGGCCTGCTGTTCTACCCGCTGCTCTGGATCATTATGCCCGAGGAGCCGGCGGGCGCGCCCCCGCCCGCACCGTCCGGCGATCAGGCCTTCGTGGCCGAGGGCACACCCACCCAGCGCCTGCGCGTTGACCCGAGCACCGGCGCGCCCCAGGAACCCGGGCAGACAGTCCCGATCCAGAACGTCGGCGGCGGCCGGCCCACACCCGCCGACCCGGCCGGGCGCCAGCGCGTGCTGGGCATCGCGCTGCTCAGCGTCGGTGCCTTCATCGCCATCAAGCTGCTCGTGCCCGGCGTCGGCGCGCTGCTCGTGCCGGCCCTGCTGATCGCCGCCGGGGTCTGGCTGCTGCGGCGGGGGTAGTTCGAAGCCCCCGGCGACCTGACGGTCGCTGGGGGCTTCGAACATACCTCGACGAGGATACAAGGATGGCGAAGCCCTCCTTGCATCCTCGTTTTTAGCTCTGCGAGAGCTCGCGCAGCCGCGAGGGGTTGAGCAGCGTGATCCCCGAGCGGTCCACATCGAGCAGGCGCGCGTCGCGGAACTGGTTGATCACCTTCGTCACCGTCTCGCGGTAGGCGTTGATCATCTCGGCGAGCTGCTGGTGGGTGCGCCGAGGGACGCGCTGCTGCGGCGGGCCGACGCTCGGCTGCGTCTCCGACATCTCTAGAAGCACGGAGGCCAGGCGGGCCGGCACCGACTTGAAGGCCACCTCGTCGATCCGCCTGCTGACGGTGAGCCGGTGCTGGCCAAGCTGCTCGATCAGGGCGAGCCCCATATCGGACTGGCGCTGGATCAGGTCGAGCAGGGCCGCGCGCGGCACGGAGACGGCCCGCACCGGGCTCAGGGCCTCGGCGTAGGTGTCATAGGTGGCCGCGCCCTCAATCACGCTGTGGCCGAAGATCTGCCCTGGCTCGATCACTCGCAGCGTCAGCACCCGCCCGCCCGACGAGAGCATCTGCAGGCTGACCTGGCCGGCGACGAGCATGTACAGGGCGTAGGCTGGCTGGGTGGGCGTGTGGATGTAGCTGTGCCGACGAAAGCTCTGCGCGGTGCCAAGCGATTCTAGCGCGGCCCACAGCGCACCTTGCGTCCCCTCGTCACTCGTCTCAGGTGCCATATGAAGCCCCTTTCTCACCCTTCTCGCGCGCCGCCCAAGAGATATTCCTCTATTGTAGCATATACATGATAACTGCGGGTGAATACTTTTTGAGAATGCCCGCCGCCGATCGGGCTGTTCAGATGGGCTATAATGCCCTCATGAGCTTTCTACCCCTCCGCCCCATCTTCTGGGTGAGCATCGGCCTGGCCCTGCTGATAGGCGTCGCGCTGGCCGGATGCAGCTTCGCCGCCAGCCCGGCCCCCGCCGTCGGCACCGCCCCGCCCGATGCGGCGGAGCTGCATCCGGCCAGCGCGACGCCTATCAGCA
>JBAXES010000058.1:0-12349 GCA_037140315.1 Chloroflexales bacterium | reverse complement strand
GCGCCGGGAGCAACGTCTTCGCCGGTCACCCCGAGCGCAGCGAGGGGTCTTCCCATAACGGTCGCTGGAAGATTCCTCGCTGCGCTCGGGGTGACCGGTGCGCGGGATGCTTCCCAGGGGCGAAGCGAAGCAGCTTCCAAATACGGGCGCAGCTGCGCCCCCACGGGTTAATCAGTGTCTTAGTGATCCAATGGAGGAACACCAATGGCGGGGATTAAGTTCGACCATGTGTGGAAGCGGTTCGGCGAGGTGACAGTCCTCAAAGACCTGAACATCGAGATCAACGACGGCGAGTTCCTGGTGCTGGTCGGCCCCTCCGGCTGCGGCAAGTCCACCGCCCTACGCTGCCTGGCCGGCCTAGAGGAGATCACCGACGGCAGCATTGTCATCGGCGACCGGGTGGTCAACGATGTGCCGCCGAAAGATCGCGACATCGCGATGGTCTTCCAGAGCTACGCCCTCTACCCGCACATGTCGGTCTACGATAACATGGCCTTCGGCCTGAAGCTGCGCAAGGTGCCCAAGGCCGAGATCGACAAGCGCGTCAAGGAGGCCGCCGAGATGCTCTCGATCGTCCACCTGCTCGACCGCAAGCCCAAGGCGCTCTCCGGCGGCCAGCGCCAGCGCGTCGCCCTCGGCCGGGCCATCGTCCGCGACCCCGCCGTCTTCCTGATGGATGAGCCGCTCTCGAACCTCGACGCTAAGCTGCGTGTGCAGACCCGCGCCGAGATCAGCAAGCTCCACCAGCGCCTGAAGACGACCTTCATCTATGTGACCCACGACCAGACCGAGGCCATGACGATGGGCACGCGCATCGCCGTGATGAAGGACGGCATCCTGCAGCAGCTCGACTCGCCGCAGAATCTCTACGATAGCCCGGCCAATATGTTCGTCGCCGGCTTCATCGGCAGCCCGTCCATGAACTTCTTCGAGGCCAAGCTCGAACGGGTCGGCGGCGGCCTCGGCGTGGCGATCAGCAAGGACTTTGTGGTGCCCGTGCCGGCCAGCAAGGCCGATAAGGTCGGCGGCTACGTGGGCAAGAATGTCTACTTCGGCATCCGCCCCGAGGATGTCCACGACGCCCACTACGTCGCCCGCGGCGTCGATGAGAGCGCGGAGATCAAGGCCCAGGTGAACCTGACCGAGGCGATGGGCTCGGAGGTCTTCGCCTATATCGAGAACGGCGGTAAGGAGTTTGTCGGGCGCCTCGACCCGCGCACCTCGGCCCGCACCGGGCTCGGCCTGGAGATCGTGCTCGACATGGACAAGATGCACATCTTCGACCGCGAGAGCGAGAAGGCCCTGGTGTAAGGTGGAATGCTGAATGTTGAATGTAGTTCGCATTCAACATTCAGCATTCAGCATTCAACATTTACCGCAGCCCTGTCGTCTCCTCCATCCCCAGCATGAGGTTCATGCTCTGCACCGCCTGGCCCGATGCCCCCTTGATCAGGTTGTCCACGCACGCCACCAGGATGAAGCGCCCCTCCTCCACTTGCTGCACGCCGATGGCCAGGCTCATGCTGCCCACCACGTGGCGGAGCTCGGGCAGTCGGCCCGCCGGAAGCAGCTTCACGAAGGGTTCGTCGGCATAGATCCCGTAGGCGTCGCGCACGTCCGCCTCGCTTACCTCCGGCCTTGTGTTGACATAAATAGTTGAAAGAATACCCCGGTAGACCGGCAGCAGGTGCGGCGAGAAGATGATGTGCAGCCCGGTCTCCTGCTCCATCTCGGGCAGGTGGCGGTGCGTCCGGCCAACATTGTAGGCGCTGAAGGTCTCGTGGGTCTCGCCGAAGTGGGTCTTGAGCGAAAGCGAGCGCCCGGCGCCAGACACGCCCGACTCGCTATCGACGATCGCCGCGCCGCCGGCCAGCAGCCCGGCCTTGACCAGGGGGTGCAGGGGCAGGATGGCGGTGAGCGGGTAGCAGCCGGTGTTGGCCACCAGCCGGGCTCTGCGGATGCGCTCGCGGTGCAGCTCGGGCAGCCCGTACACCGCCGCGCGCTGCAGCTCGGGGGCGGGGTGATCCTCCTTGCGCCAGCGCGCGTAGGCGTCCAGGCTCTCTAGGCGGAAGGTGTCGGAGAAGTCGACGACCTTGACCCCGGCGTCGAGCGCCGCCTGCACCAGGGGGATGAGCTCGGGGGTGTTGTGGGGCAGGCAGGTGAAGACGAGATCGACCCCGCGCAGGTCGGACTGCTCGGTCGCCACCAGCGGCTGATCGATCAGGGTCGGGAAGATGTCGCTTAGGCGCTTGCCGGCCGCCGAGCGGGCGGTGGCGAAGGCGATCTCAACCTGGGGGTGGCGGGTCAGCAGCTTGATCAGCTCGAACCCGGTGTAGCCGCTCGCCCCGTAGATTCCAACGCGGGCCATGATGGGTTCCTCCTGCGTGACCGTCCGGTCGCCGCGTATATGTCAGCCAGCCAGAATATTATACCAACATCATCGGCTGGCACTCATACTGAATGAGTGCTAAAATGGGCCTTGACAAAAGCGAGAGCCTTGGGTACTATAGTGAGCGATTAGCACTCGCCTGTCGAGAGTGCTAACCGCTCATCACGTAAGTAAGCCAGCCTTGTAATGGAGGGATACGCAGCGATGTCAGATTTCCGTATTCGGCCGCTCGGCGACCGTGTCGTGCTCAAGCCGGCTGACCGCGAAGAAAAGACCAAGACGGGTATCTTCCTGCCCGACACCGTCAGCAAGGAGCGGCCCATGGAGGGCACGATCCTGGCCATCGGCGAGGGCCGCCGCGACGACAGCGGCAAGCTCATCCCGATGCAGGTTTCGGTCGGCGACAAGGTGCTCTTCGCCAAGTATAGCGGCACCGAGTTCAAGGTCGATGAGGTCGAGTATCTCATCCTGGCCGAGAAGGACATCCTGGGCATCATCCAGGCCTAGTCATAGCCGTACCATGCTGTAATAGCGCAGCGCGCTGCGCCCCCAACCTGTATTCTCTAGAGGAGTCATCGCTCTTATGCCGAAGCAGCTTCAGTTCAACGAGGAGGCCCGCCGCTCCCTCAAGCGCGGCGTCGATATGGTCGCCGATGCCGTCAAGACGACCCTGGGTCCCCGCGGTCGCAATGTCGCCATCGACAAGAAGTTCGGATCGCCCACCGTCACCCACGACGGCGTGACGGTCGCCAAGGAGATCGAACTCAAGGATCCCTTTGAGAACATGGGCGCCCAGCTCCTCAAAGAGGCGGCCACCAAGACCAACGACGTGGCCGGCGATGGCACCACCACCGCCACCGTCCTGGCCCAGGCGATCGTCACCGAGGGCCTGAAGGTCGTCGCCGCCGGTGCCAACGCCATGCTGCTCAAGCGCGGCCTCGACAAGGGCGCCGAGGTGCTCGTCGCCGCCATCCGCGCCAGCGCCACCCCCGTGCGCGACCGCGCCGACATCGCCCACGTGGCCACCAACTCGGCCGCCGACAGCGAGATCGGCGAGCTGATCGCCGAGGTGATGGAGAAGGTCGGCAAGGACGGCGTGATCACGGTCGAGGAGTCCAAGGGTGTGGCCTTCGAGAAGGAGTACACCGAGGGCATGCAGATCGACCGCGGCTACATCTCCGGCTACATGGTCACCAACGTGGAGCGCCAGGAGGCCGAGCTCGAGGACCCGATCATCCTGATCACCGACAAGAAGATCAGCAGCATCCAGGAGATCCTGCCGGTGCTGGAGAAGGTGCTGCAGGTCACCAAGAACTTCGTGATCATCGCCGAGGACGTGGACGGCGAGGCGCTGGCCACCCTGGTGGTCAACAAGCTGCGCGGCACGATCAACGTGCTGGCGATCAAGGCCCCCGGCTTCGGCGACCGCCGCAAGGCCATGCTCCAGGACATCGCCATCCTCACCGGCGGCACGGTGATCTCTGAGGAGATCGGCCGCAAGCTCGACAGCGCGACGGTCGAGGACCTCGGCCGCGCCCGCAAGGTTGTCTCCACTAAGGACGACACCACCTTCGTCGAGGGCCGGGGCGATGAGGGCGCCATCCGCTCGCGCATCGACCAGATCCGCGCGCAGATCGAGACGACCACCAGCGACTTCGACCGCGAGAAGCTCCAGGAGCGCCTGGCCAAGCTGGCCGGCGGCGTGGCGGTGATCAAGGTCGGCGCGGCCACCGAGCCGGAGCTCAAGGAGAAGAAGCACCGCGTTGAGGACGCTCTGAGCGCCACCCGCGCGGCGGTCGAGGAGGGCATCGTCCCCGGCGGCGGCGTCAGCCTGATCAATGCGATCAGCTCGCTGGACAACGTCAAGGTCGCCCACGAGGATGAGAAGGTCGGCCTGACCATCCTGCGCCGCGCCCTTGAGGAGCCCCTGCGCATCCTGGCCCGCAACGCCGGCGAGGAGGGCTCGGTGATCATCGCCACCGTCCGCCGCCACCAGGCCGAGACGGGCGACAACACCCTCGGCTACAACGTGCTGACCGGCGAGTACGGCAGCATGATCGAGCAGGGCATCATCGACCCGGTCAAGGTCACCCGCAGCGCCGTGCAGAACGCGGTGTCCATCGCCGGGATGATCCTGACCACCGAGGCCCTGATCACCGACCTGCCCGAGGAGAAGGGCGGCATGCCCGGCGGCGGCATGCCCGGCGGCGGCATGGGCGGCATGGACTTCTAGTAGCGGCAGTTGGCTGGCTTTGTCGCCAGCCAACTAGCTACACCAAGATAGGCCAGACAGCGCATCGCGCTGTCTGGCCTATCTTGTGTCCGCCCCCCAACAGCAGGTGCTGTTGCCACACAAGCGTATACCTGGGGTGGCAATTCGACGACAATGTAATAATGCGGCGCATCCCTGGCACGGAGAGCGCCACCAATGTTATAATCGCTCTGGGACACCGCATCGACGCGTAACCGCCACCAGAGAGATAGCTACTATGTCCGTCAGGATCCCGCTTAATTCCACCGGGCCTCTGGTTGAAGCTACCTTCGTCTCTCGCACCAACCAGCTTCTGATCGACGCGCACATGAACGGCAAGCTCGTGCGCGCCCATATGGCCGACCGCGGCCGCCTCACCGACCTGCTCGTCCCAAACGCACGCCTGCTCCTGGCGCCGCGCGATGAGATCGGCCGCAAGACGGCGTTTCAGGTGGTGGGAGTCTACCAGGGGGACGATCTGGTCTCGCTGGACACGCAGATGCCCAACCGGCTGGTGTCGGCGGCGCTGTCTAGCGGCGCCCTGCCGCAGTTCGCCCGCTACACCAAGGTGCAGCGCGAGGTGACGGTGGGCGAGAACCGCTTTGACTTCCGGCTCGGCGAGGGGCTCAGCACCTGCTACCTGGAGGTCAAGTCGGTGGGCCTGGTTTCCCGGCGGATCGCCCGCTTCCCCGACGCGCCGACCGAGCGCGGGCGACGCCAGCTTGAGCAGCTGGGCACGATGGCCCGCAACGGCCAGCGCTGCGCGGTGCTCTTCGTCATCCAGCGCCACCGGGTCCACGCGCTGGTGCCCAATGACGAGGTTGACCCCGGCTTCGGTCGCGCCCTGCGCCGCGCCCTCTCCAGCGGGGTGGAGGTGTACGCCTACCTCTGCCCGCTCACCACCGAGGGCCTTCAGCTCGGCCCCCCGGTGCAGGTCTTTATGACGCTTCAGTCGGTGCCGCACGATCTCTAGGGACGGTATGCTCAATGCCCCAGCCCCACAGCTTGTGGCGAAGCTCAGCCCGCCGCCCCTGCCGGCCTCCATTGTGGACCGCGGGCGGCTCTCCGCGCGCCTCGGCGCCTCTGCCGACACGCGCCTGCTGCTGATCATCGCCCCCGCCGGCTTCGGCAAGACGACGCTGGTGGCAAGCTGGCTCTCTCGAATAGAGAATAGAGAATTGAGAATTGAGAAAGCTGAGCAAGCAACGGATCATTCTTCATTCTCTATTCTCTATTCGCCGCCGCAGGCGGCGTGGCTCTCCCTCGATGTGCGCGACGCCGACCCGACCCGCTTCTGGGGCGCCCTGCTCGCCGCCCTGTCGCGCGCCTTCCCGGGCCTGGGCGACCACGCCCGCTCAATGCTCCAGTCGCCCCAGCCGCCCTCGATGGAGGTGGTGATCGGCGCGCTGCTCGACGACCTCGGCGCGCTGTCCGCCCCGTGCCTGCTGGTGCTCGACGACTACCACCTGATCGCCGACCCGGCGATCCACGCCGGGGTGGCCGAGCTGATCGAGCACCTGCCGCCGCTGGCGCGCCTGGCGATCATCAGCCGCAGCGAGCCGCCGCTGCCCCTCGGCCGCCTGCGCATGCGCGGCCAGCTGGCCGAGCTGCGCGCCGCCGACCTGCGCTTCTCGCTGGCTGAGACGGCCGCCTTCCTGCGCGCGCACGGCCTGGCCCTGGCCCCCGATGAGGTGGCCGATCTCGCCGACCGCACCGAGGGCTGGCCCGGCGCCCTCCAGCTGGCCGCGCTCTCGATCCGCGAGGGCGGCAGCCCCCGCCAGATGATCGCCGCCTTCGCCGGCAGCAACCGCCACCTGGTCGACTACCTGGCCGAGGAGGTGCTCGCCCGCCAGTCCGCTGAGCGCCGCCGCTTTCTGATCGCCACCGCCGTCCTCGATATGCTCTGCGCCGACCTGTGCGACGCGCTCATGAGGGCTGAGGGCTCAGGGCTGAGGGCTGATGCCACCGAACCTCAGCCCTCAGCCCTGAGCCCTCAGCCCTCAGCCGCCATCCTTGAGGAGCTTGAGCGCGCCGGCCTGTTCCTGATGCCGCTCGACCAGGAGCGGCGCTGGTATCGCTACCACGCCCTCTTCGCGGAGTTTCTGCGCGAGCGCCTGCGCCGCGACGAGCCGCAGCTTGAGTCGCAGCTACACCGGCGGGCCGCCGAGTGGTACGCCGCCGCAGGTATGCCCGCCGAGGCGGTGAGCCACCTGCTCGCCTCCGGCGACTATGTGCGCGCGGCGGCCCTGATCGAGCAGGAGGGCCGCCCGCTCCTGCTCCGCAGCGAGGTCGCGACGGTGCTCGGGTGGCTGCGCGCCCTGCCCGAGGAGCTGGCCCGCGCCCGCCCTGGCATCTGTCTGATCGAGGCCTGGGCGCGGGCGGTCTCCGGCCAGTTCGAGGCCGTCGAGGCGCCCCTGGGCCGGGTTGGCCAGATCCTGGCCGCAGACGATGGCGACCCCGACACGCCCACCGCGCTGACGGCGCCCTTCACGCCGCGCAATCTGCGCAGCGAGGCCCTGGCCGTGCGGGCCACGGTGTCCGGGCTGCGCCGCGATGCTATGCGCACGGTGGAGCTGGCCTGCGCCGCCCTGGCCGAGCTGCCCACCGACAGCGTGATCGTGCGCGGCGTGGTCTCGCTGATGCTCGGCAGCTCGGCCTACATCAGCGGCGATATGGCCGCCGCCGAGCGCGCGCTAGAGGAGGCCGCCCAGGCCGGGCAGGCCGCCGACCTGCCGATCATCGCCGCCTTCGCCCTGCGCCAGCTCGGCGAGCTGTATGGGTGCGTCGGCCAGCTGCATCGCGCCGCCCATACCTACCAGTCTGCCATCGACCTTGGCGCACGGCTCTACCCGGCCAGCGACCCGCTCGCCGGGCGGCCGGTGCCGGTCGCCGGCGCGGCGTATGTTGGCATGGGCAAGCTGCACTACGAGTGGAACGACCTGGGCGCGGCCGAGTCGTCCTTCGCCGCCGGCCTGCAGCTGGGCCGCCAGGGGGCGAATATTGAGATCCTGCTGATGGGGCCGATCGGGATGGCCCGGCTCCAGCAGGCCCGGGGCGACCGCGATGCGGCGCGGGGCACGATGGCGGCGGCCCTGGCCTTCGCCCGCGCCACCGGCGTGCCCCGCCTCGCCGCCTGGCTCGGCGCCGAGCAGGCCCGCCTGGCGCTGGCCCGGGGCGATATCGCCGACGCCGCCGCCTGGGATCAGGGCCGACGCCTGCTGATCGACGCCCCCCTCAGCTACCTGGAGGAGATCGACTATCTGGCGCTGGCGCAGCTGCGCCTGGCCCAGGATCGCCCCGCCGAGGCCCGCCATCTGCTCGGCCGCCTGCACGCCCTCGCCAACGCCGAGGGCCGCAGAGGCTCGCTGATCGAGATCGACGCTCTGGGGGCCCTTGCCAACGCCGCCGCCGGCGACCCGTCCGCAGCCCGATCCACCCTGCTGCACACCCTCGCCCGCGCTGAGCCAGAGGGCTACCTGCGCAGCTTCGCCGACATGGGCGAGCCGATGCGCGCCCTACTCGGCGACTGCCGCCTGGCCCTCGCCCCGCGCGCCGATGCGCCCTCGCGCCAGGCTCTCGCCTATATCGACCGCATCCTGGCCGTCTTCGCCGCCGCCCCGGCCCGCCTGCGCGCCGCCCCCGCCGCAGCGCTGATCGAGCCGCTCTCCCCGCGCGAGCTTGAGGTGCTGGCCCTGGTGGCCGCCGGCCTCTCTAACCAGGATATCGCCGACCGCCTGATCGTGAGTATCAGCACGGTCAAGAAGCATATCAACAATATCTATGGCAAGCTCGATGTGCTCAGCCGCACCCAGGCCCTCAAGCGGGCCAGGGAGCTCGGCCTGATCGTGTAGCGCTCATTAGGTGCTTGCGATCAGCGGGAGCACCATGTCGCAGCGGATATGGGCGTTGACCCCCTCGGTGATCAGCTCGGCGTTGCCGGCAGCGTCGACCGCATAGACGGCAACGTCATCGCAAGGCCCGCTCGCCGTGTAGGTGAAGCTGCCGGAGGGTGCGTGCGTTGTTCCAACGGCCTCCCACTGGCCTAGCGGCAGCCGGCGCAGGAAAGTGACGAGCCCAATACCGCTCTGGCTGTCCTGCGAGTCCCAGTTGATGGTGACGCTCTGGTCGGCGGCGAACTCACCCGCGACCGTGATCACTGTTCGGGGCGAGGTCAGATCAGGCGGTAGCTGCGCGGTGACTGGCTGGCCGGGCGCGCTTACGGGCACCGGCGTGTTGACTGCGGCGTAGTAGGCGTCGATCATCGCCTTCCAGCGGGTCTCGGCCACGAAGCGCAGCTCGTCGGTGTAGACGCTACGGAGCCGGGGGTAGCCCTGGGGCGGCAGGCTACTCGCGTCGGGGGGACGCAGCTCTAAGTCTTCGCCCAGGGGCAGGAAGATCGATAGCCCGTGGAGGCCGTCGAGCGCCCAGATCGACTCCGGTGTGTCGGCGAGCATCCACGGACGGCCGCTCTGGTGGCGCTCGGCGACGACCGCCGCGCTCAGGCGGTCCTGCACCGCCTGCGCCGCCGTGTCAACCGCCGGGTTGGTGTAGCGCTGGAGCACGCGACTCGCGAAGTCGTAGAGATCCACAAAGCCGTCGGTCGCGGCCTCAACCTTGAGGTCCGTGTCGTAGTCGACCTTCTGGGTCTGGAGGTAGACCTCGTGCAGGGCCGCGGCCTGCTGGGCATCGGTGATCTGTGTAGCCAGGGCTACGGCCAGCTGGTCGGTCGCCGTTACGAGCGCGGGCAGCCCGGCCATGTCGAGGGCGGCGATCGTGTAGGGGTGCTCGCTCGGCGGCATCGAGTCGGCGTACGCTTGCGCCAGCAGCTCGGCCATCTGGCGGGGGCTGGCCAGGGCCGGGATGCCCTGGAGCAGACGCCGGTAGCGCCCGTTGTCGCCGATCGGCGACCAGGCGATGTTCTGCGAGGAGACGAAGTACTGGGCGTAGCCCTGGATCTGTGCGGCCACCTCGATCATGCCCATCAGGCAGGCATCGTAGTGAATCACGTCGAGCGGGCCTCCCGCCGCCGTGATCGCGCCCAGGGCCTGGCGGATCTCGACGTTGCTCAGGTAGTCGTAGTCGCTGCTGTCGTCCCAGCTCAGGCCGCTGCCGCCGGCCATCCAGAAACGCCTTCTCCCAGGCAGCCCGCCGCCCTGCATAACCCCTTCGCTCGGCGCCCAGCCGCCGCCGTGGTCGAGGATGGCTAGCATGGTGTGGCGGGCCGGGTAGCGGAGGCGCCCGTTGTTGACAAAATCGACCAGGGTCTGCCCGGCGCCCATGTTGCGCTCGCCGGCATCCAGCTCGGTGAGCTGCCCGCGGGTCAGGTCGTACAGCGCGGTGTCAGCCGGCCCGCTGCGGTCGACCAGGGCCAGCACGCTCGCCCGCGGGCTGGGGCCGCTGGCGACAATCGCCTTGACCGTCTCGGCCACGTCGGCGCTGAGGTTGTTGTCGCCACTGAAGTAGAGCAGCAGCGTCCACTGAAGGTGCGCCACCGGAGAGAATGCCGAGGTGTTGCCCGCGCTGTCGGTGCTGGTCAGGGTCAGGTTGCTCCCACGGAAGGCCCCGCTGCGCGTGTAGCTGAAGGCCCCGCTGCCGTCGGCGGTCACCGCCGCCTCGAAGGTGCGCCCCTCATCGTCCTCGCCCGCGAAGATCTCGACCGTGGCGTTCGGCGGGGCCTTGCCGCTGACGGTCTCGCTCGCGCCGAAGCGCAGGGCGCTGATCGTCGGGGCGGCGGGGCAGGCGCTGGTGATGCCCACGCCGCCGTTATCGTAGAGCGCGTTCTGGCTTATCGTGTTGCCGGCGCATGTGTCAATGCGGACGCCTTCGCCCTGGTTCCGCCAGATCGTGTTGCCGACGATGCGCGTTCGGGCCGATCTGCCGACCCAGACCCCAGGGCCCTCGTTATCGGCGATCTGGTTGCCCTGAACCAATGTGCCGGTCGCGCCCGCGAGCACCCCGACGCCGGCACCGCGGTTCGGCAGGGGCGTGCTGCCATCGCGGGCCAGCCCGATCAGGTTGTAGAGCACCTTGTTGTCGTCGGTGCCGCTGCCGGTGGTATCGAACAGCGCGATACCGTCCGTCGCATTGCCGCTGACCAGGTTGCCCTCGCCGGCGTCCAGGCCGCCGATCTGGTTGCGGTCGGCCCCATCCGCGATGTCGATCCCACCAAAGGGGTGGTGGCCGAGCGAGACGCTGCCGCTCACATCTGGCCCGATGGTGTTGCCCCGAACCATGTTGTCGTGGGCGCCGCTTGTGATCACCAGGCCGTGGTTATTGTTACCGCTCAGCAGGTTGCCCTGCCCCGGCAGGCCGATGGTGTTGTCATGGGCGGACTGTGAGATATCGACGCCAGCATTGCCATTCGGCAGTGCAGCGGTGCCGGCGAGGTTTGTGCCGACATAGTTGTCCAAGAGACGATTGCCCAGCGTCGAGGGGCCAGTGAGCTGCACCCCATTCATGCTATTCCCGCTGATCAGATTGCGCCCCGGCGCCGTACCGTTGCCGATCTCATTGCCGCTCGCCGCCAGCGTAATCATAACCCCATCATAGCCCTGCCCGATCACCTGCGTGCCGGTACGATTCGCCCCGATGATATTGCCCAGGATCAGATTATTGCTAGTCCCCGCATCGGCGATATAAATGCCACTGCCAACATTGCCGCTGATCAGATTGCCGGCGCCTGCGCTGGCATCGCCGATCTGGTTGCTGCGCGCGCCGCTGTCGATGGCGACCCCTGAGTAGCGCGTATTGAGCCCTGGGTCGCCGACGCCGTTTGGCACAGCCGCGCCACCATCTGCGCGCGTCCCGATATAGTTGCCAATAACCTTATTGCTGTCGCTGCCGACCCCGCCAATCCAGACCCCATTCTGTACATTGCCGCCGATCAGATTGCCCTGACCGGCGCTCGTACTGCCGACAACATTGCTGCGCGCCCCTTGCCAGATTGCGACACCGTTGTATGCGTTGCCATCAGCAAACTGGCCCGTCACATCGGTGCCGATATAGTTGCCGAGCAGCAGGTTGCCGTCGGCGCCAATGCCGTGGATCTCGACCCCGCTATTGCCATTGGCGACGATCCGGTTGCCCTGGCCATTAGGCCCGCCGCCGACGCTACGGTCGCCGCCGACGCGGTTGGCCGCTGACCCGGCGGTGATCCTGATGCCATTGCTCGCGAAGTGCTGGATCGTCAGGCCACGGATAGCGCAGCCATCAGCTGCGATGATCAGGCCATTGGTGCCCGCCCCTGCGCTACTGCCATCGAGCACCACAAATGCGCCGCTGGCGTCGATGGTCAGGCCGTCACGCTCAAGGCTCGGCAAGGGCGACTGGAGCAGGATCGTTCGCGGGCCGTTGGGCGGGAAGGCTATCGAGTTAAAGGTGATCGTGTCACCGGCGGCCGCATCGAGCAGCGCCTGGCGGAGAGTGCCGGGGCCGCTGTCTTCAGCGCTGGTCACTGTGAGGGTGGCGGCGCGGGCTGGCCGGGGCATAAGGGCTGCGAGCAGGGTTCCGAGAAGAGTTAGCGAAACGGCCACGATCAGGAGTAATCGCTTCATTGCTCACCTCCTCGTATAGTAAGTGCGTGGGGCGGAAACTTCCTGCGCTAGACAAGGTTTCAGCGTACGTTACCGTTCAGGCAATTGCACTGCATCAGGATGCGGTATTTCTGTTCCCTGTTCCCTGTTCCCTGTTCCCTGTTCCCTGTTCCCTTG
>JBAXES010000057.1:0-12381 GCA_037140315.1 Chloroflexales bacterium | reverse complement strand
GCGAGAGGTTCTCGTCGATGAACCGCTCGTAGTGCCCGAGGTCGAGGTCGGTCTCCGCGCCATCCTCGGTGACGAAGACCTCACCG
This sequence comes from Chloroflexales bacterium, assembly GCA_037140315.1. Classification (GTDB taxonomy): domain Bacteria; phylum Chloroflexota; class Chloroflexia; order Chloroflexales; family Chloroflexaceae; genus Oscillochloris. The sequence continues at coordinate 12,295 of JBAXES010000057.1, read as the reverse complement.
TGCTGGTAGGGCGACATCGTGCCCGGGTCAACGTTCAGGTAGGGGTCAAGCTTGAGGACTGATACCCGCAGGCCGCGGCTCTTGAGCAGGCACCCGATCGATGCGACGCTGATGCCCTTGCCGACTGAGGAGACTACACCCCCCGTTACAAAGATGTACTTCGCCATATTCACCTAATCTCCTCTCCTTGTGTGGATATCACTAACCGCTCGCCCGCTGCTGCCCTCGCACGATTGCCTTCGCCGTAGGTTGCGAGTGCCCCCCACTACAGCTGATAGACTCAAATAAAGAGTGGGTCGGTCAACCGAACGGTTGCACCGACCCACACAAACGTCCACATTAGGTGAGTGATTGTTCCCATAGCTATTTGTGAACAAGTTCCACACCAGCCATAGAGACGGTTGTGTGGCTCTACTATCTGTTTGCCTCATCCAGACCCATAGTACTGATTGCTTCATCTATTACATAATGATGCGGTTGCCTGAGCTCTCCCTCCGGCCACTGATCTATAGGTACAAACGCACATCGCCGGGCCTTTTACCGGCCATGTGTGCCTGTCATCAGCGTGTCATCTTCCTGGCGATCACTCATTCACCGCGCGCAGAACCACCACGCGGGTGCTCTCGCCCTCGGGCGGCAGGTTCGCGGTGGTGATGACGAGCTTATCCTCGGGGGCGATCTCTTTGATGCCGCGCTCGTGGGTGAACTTCTCTAGCGGCACTAGGTCATACTCGAACGAAAGCTGGGCCGACGCGTAGTGCATAGGCACAACGATCCTCGGCTCGATCTGTCCGATAACATTATTTGCCTCGACCGGGCCGATCGTCTCTCCGCCGCCAACTGGCACGAAGAGTACATCAACATCGCCGATCTCATCAAGCTGGGCTTGGGTCAGCTCGTGGCCGAGGTCGCCGAGGTGGCAGAAGACAATGTCGTCGAGGTGAATCACGAAGACCGTGTTGAAGCCGCGCTCGGCGCCCTTCTGGGCGTCGTGGGCGGTCCGGACACCGGTGATCAGCACGCCGCTGACCTCATACTCGCCGGGGCCGTCGATTACAAAGATCTTCTCGCGCAGCGGCTTAACGCTCGCGACATTGTTGTGATCAGCGTGGTTGTGGCTGACGGTGACGATATGGGCCGAGGGGCGACCGAGGTCGATGCCGATAGCTCGGCTGTATGGGTCGCAGAGGACGGTGCCGTCGCGTCCACGCAGGCGGAAGCAGGAATGTCCAAGGTACTGCACATCGGGCACGGGGGGCTCCTTTTCCGGATACTATTATAGCAACTGTACGCAGATAATCTGCTGGTCATCTGGCATATTCTGGGGCTGTTGCAACGCTCTTACGCACCCTCCTCTGGCTGTTCCTCCTCCCTCGCCGCCTGTAGCTCAGCCCAGAGTTTGTCGAGGATGGGGCGGATGGTGTCAAACGTGAACCCGCGGCGCTGGAGGTAGGCGCCGAGGCGGCGCTGGAAGCTGAAACGGTCGGGGGAATCGGCGTAGCGGCGCAGGGCGCCACGGGCGAGGGCGCGGGCGCGCTCGGCCTCCTGCTCGGCGGCGGCCCCCTCGCCCTCATCGGCGAGGGCGGCGTCGATCAGGTCGCGGGCGACCCCCTTCTTGCGCAGCTCATCGCGTAGGGCGAGGCTGCCGCGGGGGCTGAAGCTGCGGCGGTTCTCGACCCAGAGGCGGCTGAATGCGGCGTCGTCGAGCAGCCCGAGCTCTGACAGGCGCGCGATAGCGTCGTCGATGGCGGCGGCGGGGATCTCTTTGCGGCGGAGGCGCTGGCGCAGCTCGGCGATTGATCGGGGGCGGGCCTCTAGCAGGCGTATCGCGGCCTGGGCGGCCCGGTCGGCCTGTTCAGTAGACTCAAGGCGCGCCCAGGCTTCAGCATCGATCTGCTGGCCGACAGCGAGGCCCTCGCGGGCCAGCGTGTTCATGCTGACCCCGATGGCGAACTCATCGTCGAGAAATACATTGATGCGCTGGCTGTCGTTGGCCTGGGCGCGCAGCGCGGTGATCGTACCTGTGGGCATTTCAAAAAGCTGAAAGCTGAAAGCTGAAAGCCGAAAGCTGAACGTGCCACGTCTGTAGCGCGCCGTTTCAGCTCTCAGCTTTCAGCTTTCGGATTTCCCCGCTACTCCTCGAAGAGGCCATCTTCATCGTCATCGCTGGCCGTCGCCGTTGTTGGCATGGCGCTGGCGGTGGCGTTTGTCAGCGCCTGGGCCTTCACCAGACGCTCGATCTCGTCGGTGAGGGTCTTGTTCTCTTTCAGGAACTCGCGCACGTTCTCGCGGCCCTGGCCGAGGCGATCCTCGCCGAGGTAAAACCAAGCCCCGCTCTTGCGGATGATCCCCATCTCCACGCCGACATCCATAATGTTGCCCTCGCGGGAAATGCCCTCGTTGGCCAGGATGTCGAACTCGGCCTGGCGGAAGGGCGGGGCGACCTTGTTTTTGATGACCTTGACCCGGGCGCGCGCGCCGATCGCCTCCTGGCCCTGCTTGAGCGTCTCGATGCGTCGGATGTCGAGGCGCACCGAGGCGTAGAACTTTAGCGCCTGGCCGCCGGTCGTCGTCTCGGGCGAGCCGAACATCACGCCGATCTTCATGCGTAGCTGGTTGAGAAAGATCACCACGGTGCGGCTCTTGTGGATCGCGCCGGAGAGCTTGCGCAGGGCCTGGCTCATCAGGCGGGCCTGCAGGCCCGGCAGCGAGTCGCCCATGTCGCCCTCGATCTCGGCGCGTGGCACCAGCGCCGCAACCGAGTCGATCACGATCACGTCGAGGGCGTTGGAACGCACCAGAGTCTCGCAGATCTCGAGCCCCTGCTCGCCGGTGTCCGGCTGTGAGACAAGCAGGTCGTCGATGTTTACCCCGCAGCGCCGCGCGTAGATTGGGTCGAAGGCGTGCTCGGCGTCGATAAACGCGCACATGCCGCCGAGCTTTTGCGCCTCGGCGATGATGTGCTGGGCTAGGGTCGTCTTGCCGCTGCTCTCCGGGCCGAAGATTTCGATCACGCGACCGCGCGGCAGCCCGCCCACGCCCAGCGCGATATCCAGGGCGATCGCGCCGGTCGGGATGACATCGATCGCCAGCCGCGCGCTGGCCTCGCCCATCTTCATGATCGAGCCCTTGCCGAACTTGCGATCGATCTGGGTCATGGCGGCAGCCAGGGCTTTCTCCTTTTCAGGCGAGATAGCCATTGCGGGCGCTCCTCCGTTGTTCGTAGCCACTCGTGCTTGCTCCTTCATTACTCTACTATAGGGGAGGTGCCCTGTCAACGCGACGGGCCGGCCTCGGACATGCGATACTATCATAGCACTTCAGTTCGTATAGCACAAGCGTTTTGTGCGATCTGCGGCGGCGTAATAGGCACCACACCTCTTGACGATATACCGGGTATGTCGGGGAATAGGTGCGTATCGACGACGTACGAGGTCGATAGAATCGAAACGGGGCGCGACTACAGCCGCGCCCCGTTTCGATTCTATCGACCCCTACCCTCTGGCGGCGGCGTAGAGCTCGGCCACCTTGGCCCAGTTCACCACATTCCAGAATGCGTCGATGTAGGCCGGGCGCTTGAACTGGTACTTCAGGTAGTAGGCGTGCTCCCAGACATCTAGGCCCAGGATGGGCGTCTTGCCCTCCATCACCGGGCTATCCTGGTTGGGGCTGCTGGAGATCGACAGGCTGCCATCCGCTGCGGCGACCAGCCAGGCCCAGCCGGAGCCGAAGCGTCCAAGGCCGGCGGCCTTAAACTTATCCTTGAACTCGGCAAAGCTGCCGAAGGCGTTGGCGATGGCGGCGGCCAGGTCGCCGCTGGGCTCGCCACCGGCATTGGGGCCGAGGATGTCCCAGAAGAAGCTGTGGTTCCAGTGTCCGCCGCCATTGTTTCGCACCACCGTGCGGATGGCCTCGGGGATGGCGTCAAGGTCGCTGATCAGCGCCTCAAGGCTCTTGCCCTGTAGGTCGGGGTGACTGGCCAGGGCGTTGTTCAGGTTGGTGACATAGGTGTTGTGGTGGTTGTCGTGGTGGAAGTGCATCGTCGCCTCATCGATGTGGGGCTCGAGGGCGGTGTAGTCATACGGCAGTGGCGGGAGTTCGAACGTCATTGGGGTTCTCCTTTACGGTATAGAGGTCTGGGGCGGCAAGCCCCTGATGATGATCATATATTTGGTTGAAATTGCCAGCTCCGCTGGCAATTTCAACCAAATATATGATATGAGTGGTTCTAGGGCGACCGTCAGGCGGGGATGCGGTAGCGGCAGCAGTGGCCGCCCTCGGCGATGGTGCCCTCGCGCGCGATCGGCGCGCCGATCAGATCCTCGTAGAGCTGCATCTCCTGAGTGCAGAGCTGCGGGTGCTGACGGGCGATGCAGTCGACGGGACAGTTATACTCGGTGAGCATAAACGACCCGTCGGTCAGCTGCTCGTGCTCGCACATGTAGCCCTGCTCGATGAGGATCGCTGCCAGGGCGGCCACCTGCTCCGCGCGCGGCCGACCGACGAGGCGTGGGCGCATATCGTGGGCCATCACCTCGCGTCGGCGAGTGAAGATCGCCTCGACGGCGGACGGGCCACCTGCCTCGGCCACATAGCTGATTAGGTCGAGAGCGATGCGGTCGTAGCGTTTTGGGAAGCGCTCCTCAGCCTCGGCCGTGAGCATATACAGGTGGCTCGGTCGCCCGACGCTGCGGCGCAGCCCGGCGACCTGCACCAGCCCGTCGCGATCGAGCATGGCAAGGTGTTGGCGTACCCCAACCGCACCGATGCACAGCGCGTCGCTCAGCTCCTGGGCTGTCATCTGGCCCTGCCGGCGTAGGAGTTGCAAAATGCTTTGTCGGGTCGTGCCCTGCTCTTTGCGGTCGATGCTCATAGCGTCGCTGAGGCCTGTTTCATCAGTGTTTACTATCATAATCGCCGCACTCGGAGTATAGCACGTCGATTCTGACGGTGTCAAGGAATTGCCCTTCAGTTGCTCTATCACAATGGGGAGCGTAGGTTCGCGTGTGTAGATAAGAGATCGCATCTTTCGGTGAGGGCTTCTTCTCGAAGGCGCGCCTCGCCCGCCGCTATACTATCTGGCAGCTTATATTCTTTGTGCATGTTAGCACAGCTTAAATAACCAGCGCCGATTGGAGGCCCGCCGTGCCCCGAATGCCCGCCCGCGTCATCGCCCTGCTGCTCGGCCTGCTGCTCAGCGGCTGCGGGTCGGCCATGCTCGGCCATGACCCAGGCGCGCTGGTTGAGGGCAGCGGCCCGGTTATCCGCGAGGAGCGCCCGGTCAGCGGCGTGAGCGCCGTTGAGTTCGGTGCCTTCGGCAACCTGGAGATCATCCAGGGCGATGAAGAGGGCCTGACGCTCCAGGCCCAGGGCGACATCCTGCCCATGATCGCCAGTGAGGTGGACGGCGACACGCTGCGCATCTACGCCAAGGGCAACGTGAGTCCGAAACTCGGCATCCAGATGCGCCTGAAGGTGCGCTCGCTGCGCTCGATCATGGCCGGCGGCTCCGGCAACATCACGGTCATGGGTCTCTCCGGCGACACCCTCAGCGTTCGCGTCATCGGCGCGAATGCCGTGACGGTGGCCGGCAGCGTGCGCGAGCAGACGGTGAGCCTCACGGGGGCCGGTACCTACGATGGCGGTGCCCTCGAGAGCCAGCGGGCTACCGTCACAATCGATGGCTTCGCCGACGCCCTGGTGCGGGTGAGCGAGCAGCTGCGCACAAGCATCAGCGGCCCCGGCACGGTTGAGTACTTCGGCGAGCCGCGGCTAATCGATGATAACACCGGCCTCGGTCAGGTGATGCGGCGGACACGGTAGGCTGGGGATGGCGGTATAATGCACGCCATGCGCATACCTTCACGCCGCGCCGCGTGGCTTGCCCCGCTGCTGATCTTCGCCCTGGCCCTGGTCACGCGCCTTTGGTCACTCAACTGGGGCCTGCCGTATGTCGAGCACCCTGACGAACCCGCTCTGGTTGAGGTAGCCCTGCGTATGGTGCGGGATGGCTCGCTCAACCCGCACATCTTCCTCTACCCTTCGCTCTACTACTACCTGCTGGCCGTAACGGCCCGGCTGCACCTAGTGTGGGGTGTCGCCGCCGGGCTCTACGGGTCTGTCCAGGATCTTGTCCTCAAGACCTACCTCTTCACAACGCAGCCGCAGCTCTACCTGTGGCTACGCGCCGTCACCGCGCTGCTCGGGGCAATCACCCCGCCCGTGCTCTACATCCTCGGGGCCAGGATGTTCGACCAGCGCGTCGGCCTGCTCGCCGCCGTCGCCCTGGCTGTCTCGCGCTTTCACATCGAGCATAGCCACTACATCACCACTGACGCGCTCACTGGCCTCTGGGTGACGATCACTCTGCTCGGGGCCTGGCAGGTAGCCCAGCAGGGCTCATGGCACGGCTATCTGCTCGGCGCTATCGGTATCGGCCTCGCCGGTGGCACCAAATATAATGCGGTGATGGTCTGCGGGGCACTTGTCGTCGCGGTGATCATCTACCTGCGCGACCACGACGGGCGCGGACTGCCGGGCCAGATCGTGCGGCTCGTGGCCGCCGGCATGCTCTCCGGCCTGGTGTTTTTGGTCACTACGCCCTACGCCCTGCTCGACTACTCGAGCTTCATCCACGATCTGCTCTTCGACACCGCCGGCTACAGCAAGGGGCTCTACGGCAACTTCCAGGGCCGCTGGAACATCGGCGGCTACCTGAGCTTCTTCTGGGCCGAGGGCCTGATGCCGCCGGCCTGTCTGGCGATCATCTTTGGTACGCCCCTACTGCTCCGCCGCTGGCCGCGCCAGTCCGCCATACTCCTGGCGGCGATCATCCTCGTCCTGCTGATGCTGTTGAGTCTGGCGACTCACTTTCTGCGCAACCTGCTGCCGATCTTCCCGCCGCTGTACCTGATCGCCGCCGCCGGGGCCGTGGCGATCACCGACTGGGTCAAGGGGTTTTTCAGGGAGGGGCGAGATCTGCATAAACTGGCGTCGCCTCTGATCGCTTTCGCGCTCACCGCCCCGCAGGCCGCTGGATCCGCCTGGCTGCTCGGCTACTGGGGCCAGACCTACAGCCTAGAGCAGGCCGCCACGGAGCTGCGCGCGCAGCCCCGCGGCATGCTCGCCGCCGTCGAGCTCAACCCCGTCCAGTGGGCGGGAGACCCGGCGGTGCAGCCGGTGAAGTGGCTCGCCACCCACCCAGCCGACTGGTATCGCGCCCGCGGCTACCGCTTTCTGGCGCTCAGCGCTGATCGCTACAGCGTGCAGGATCAGGCCGCCTACCAGCGCGTCCTCGGCTATGGCGAGGCCATCCTTCAGCTCCCCGACCGCGACCTCGGCGTGCGGCCCGGCCCCGGCGGGGCCCTGATCGACCTCGGCGCGCACCCTGAGCTGATCCCCTTCGCCCGCCGCCCGGCCAGCTTTGGCGGCAGAGTTCAGCTCCTCGGCTACGAGCTCGGCACCGGCGAGCCGCGCGCCCGTATCTCGCCTCTGGAGGGCGCTGACGCGCACACCCTCAAGCCCGGCCAGCCCGTGCAGATTAACCTCTACTGGCGCGCACTGGCGCAGATGGACGTAGACTACACGCTGTTTGTCCATATCCTCGACGCCGCCGGCAACAAGGTGGCCCAGCGCGACCTGCCCCTGCGCTACGCGGACTACCCGACCTCGCGCTGGCGGCCGGGCGAGCTGGTGATCGACCGCGCCGACATGTCAATGCCACCCCTGCCGCCCGGCGAGTACCGCTTTCAGATCGGCCTCTACAACGCCGCGACTGGGGAGCCGATGGCCCCCGATGGCCTCTCCTCTGGCGCCAACCTAGTGCTGACGACGGTGACCGTGCGCGAGTAGGGCTACATCGCCGGGCGGTTGACAGGCCCGGCGCATTTCGACATAATGCAGCAGAACCATAAGAACATTGAGGACAGGTGACATTTCATGACCTTGCTGAGCGTCGGCGGGCTGACAAAATACTATGGTGCCGAGCTGATCTTTAAAGATATCAGCTTCCAGGTCGCCAAGGGCGACAAGATCGGCCTGGTGGGCATCAACGGCGCCGGCAAGAGCACCCTGCTGAAGATCGTCGCCGGGATGGAGGGCTCCGACGGCGGCATCATCGCGCCCGCCCGCGGCACTCGCGTGGCCTACCTGGCCCAGGAGGTGCGCTTCGCCGCCGACCGCACGCTCTGGCAGGAGATGGAGGCCGCCTTCGGCCACCTCGCCGACCTGCAGGCCGAGATCACGGCCCTGGAGCCGACCATCGCTGAGACCGGCGCCCCCGGCTGGGCGGACGCCATGGAGCGCTACGGCGACCTGATGTCCCACTTCGAGCACGGCGGCGGCTACGAGATCGAGCCGCGCATCAAGCGCACCCTCCACGGACTCGGCTTCCACGAGTCGCAGCACACTCAGCGCCTCTCGCAGTTCTCCGGCGGCCAGAAGACTCGCGCCGCCCTCGCCGCCACCTTGCTCTCTGACCCTGACCTGCTCCTGCTCGACGAGCCCACCAACCACCTCGACATGCAGGCCCTGGAGTGGCTGGAGATCTTCCTGCGCGGCTGGGACGGCACCCTGATCGTGATCTCGCACGACCGCTACTTCCTCGACCGGGTGACGAAGCGCACCATGGAGATCGCCTTCAATGTGCTGGAGGACTACCCCGCCGGCTACAACAAATACCTGGAGCTGAAGGCCGAGCGCCTGGAGCGTCGCCTGAAGGAGTTCAACGCCCAGCAGGAGTTTATCGCCAAGACCGAAGAGTTTATCCAGCGCTACAAGGCCGGCCAGCGCGCCCGCGAGGCCAAGGGCCGCGAGAAGCGCCTCGATCGGCTCAAGCGCGATAGCCTGGTGGCCCGCCCGCAGGAGCAGGCCAAGCTGCGGCTCTTCCTCGACACGCAGCTGCGCAGCGGCGAGCTGGTGCTGGCCCTTGAGGGCCTGGTGATCGGCTTCCCCGGCGACCGCCGCCACGAGTCGGAGCCGCGCGTGCTGCTGCGCGCCGATGGGATGGAGATCCACCGCGGCGAGCGCGTGGCCCTGCTCGGCCCGAACGGCAGCGGTAAGACTACCCTGCTGCGCACGCTGATCAATGAGCTGAACCCGCTCCAGGGCGCGCCGCGCCTCGGCCACAAGGTGATGATCGGCTACTACGCCCAGGGTCACGACATGCTGAATATGGACTCCACCGTGCTGGCCGAGCTGACCCGCGTGAGCCCCGGGCTGGGCGAGCCGGCGGCCCGCAATCTGCTGGGGCGCTTCCTGTTCAGCGGCGACGATGTGTTCAAGCGGGTCGGCGACCTGAGCGGCGGCGAGCGCTCGCGGGTGGCCCTGGCCCAGCTCACCCTGCTGCCCGGCAACCTGCTGGTGCTCGACGAGCCCACCAACCACCTCGACATCGGCGCCCGCGAGGCGCTGGAGGGCGTGCTCAAGGAGTACCCCGGCTCCATCCTCTTCGTCTCGCACGACCGCTACTTCATCGACGCCCTGGCCGATAAGATCTGGAATGTCGAGCAGGGCCGTATGCGCCAGTTTATCGGCAACTATAGCGAGTTTGCGGCCCGCCAGGAGGCCAGCGGCGGCAAGCAGGAGGCCGGATTCCCGCAAGACGACACCAAAGAGGCCGCGAAACCCACCGCCCTGCCGCCGGCCGCCGATCGCCTGCCCCCTACGAACGAGGACAAGCAGCGCAAGCGCCGCCTGGCAGTCCTGGAGGCCGAGGTGGCTATGCTTGAGCAGGAGTTGGGCAAGCTGCGCGGCGCCCTCGATAAGGCCAGCGCCGGCCAGGATATCAAGAAGCTCACCGCCCTGGGCACCCAGTACGCCGAGCTTGAGCGACTGCTCGCCGAGAAGTACGCCCAGTGGGAGCAGCTCGCGGCGTGATGCCAGGAGGCAGGTGGCAGGGATGGGCATGGGAACACCCTGTCACCTGCCTCCTGCCACCTGCCTCCCGCCTCCTGCTTCACTCCACCGGCGGTGCCTGCACCACCCCGTCCTTATAGAGGTCGCCAACCGCCGTGATCGCCATATCCATCTGGCAGTGGCGGGCCTGGTTCTCTGTGCTCACCCCCGCGGGGCTGCTGGAGTCCAGGCTGGTCGCCGAGACCGCGATGGTCAGGTCGAAGTTGACATCGCCCTTACCGTCGGACAGCCGCCAGAGGGGCTGGTCGGGCGCGTTGGGCTGGGCGACGTACTCCAGCTTATTGAAGCGCATCTCGCTGCCGATGGTGCCGCTGATCCCGACGCCGATGCAGCCGCTGAGCAGGGTGACGGACAGCAGCGCCAGCAGCACCGCCGCAGCGCGGCGCCGCCGCAGCAGCACGAGCAGCCCCGGCGGGACGGCCAGAGCCAGGGCCGCGCCGCCCCACGGCCCGCGCGAGCCCTGGGCTGGCGGCGGGATGCTCAGCTCGATGGTGGTCAGGATGTCCTTCTCGCCCACCGTGACCGCGGCCGCATAGGTCATGTCCGGGTCGTCGGGCTTGGTCTTGAGATCCTTGCCCGGGTCGAGCACATACTCCAGGTCGCCGGGGACCCGGTCATCGCGCGCCGCATAGGAGCCGAGCGGGGCCACATACTTGGTCAACTGGGTCAGCATATCGGCCGACTTGGAGGCGTCGCCGCTATCGGAGGAACCCTCCGAGGCACAGGTATTCGAGCGCAGGGTAGCGCCCTTCACGCTGAAGATCCAGTCGCCGGAGAGGTCGATCGGCTCGATCTTCGCCTTGAAGGTGGCCGGCGCGGCGCGGGCCACCGCCACCAGACGCACCTGCGGGTAGCCCAGGCTCGCGTGGATGGGGGCGAGGATCAGCTGCTTGCTGCCGTCGTGGTGCTGCGGCTCGCCGCCGTTCAGGCTGTAATAGAGTTCAACCCCCGGCTCCACGGTGAGTATGGCCGGCTGCCCCGTCGGCTTGGCGTAGCCGGTGGCAGGCTCAGCCCCCGCTCCATTGCCCACCAGCAGCGGGTAGACGCTGTCGGGCTGGAGCGACGCCTCGATCACGCCGGTCTTCTTATTGATCTGCGGCGGGTAGCTGGCCGTGTCAATCCTGAAGGGGGCGGCGCTGTCGGCCTGGAGGGCGGCGTAGTCGCCGACATTGCCGCCGTCGCTGAAGGCGGCCACGCTGTCGGCCTGCCCGTCGAGCTTGCCGGTCAGCACATAGCGGGCGTAGCGGTCGAGGTTGGCCCGCAGCGCGGCGCGCTTCGCCGTGTCTTGGAAGGGGTAGCTGCCGGCATTGATCGCGGCGGCGAACGACTCGGCGGTGAGCGGGCAGCCGCTGGCGCAGATGTTGGCCCGCACCAGCTGGGCGTGCAGGTACATCTCGTCGGCGGCCCACTGGAAGGGCGAGACCTGGAAGATCAGCGTGTGCATGTCGCTCAGCGTGGATCGTCCGTAGAGCACCGCCGCCGGGTCGACCGCTGCCGGATCGGCCATGAAGACCCCCACCTCGGCCGATGCCTCCAGCCACCAGCGCAGGTCGCCGTTGACGAAGCCCCAGAGCATCGTGTAGTTCTCGTCCTGCACCCAGTGCATCAGCTCGTGCCACAGCTCGAAGCGGCTGCTGGCCTCGCTGATCTTGTCGGCCGCCGTGGCGCCGATGCTGATCACCCCCAGGGTGGAGTTATAGCTTGGCGAGAAGTCGCCCGGCTTGATCACGATCTTCACCGGCTCCAGGCCGGAGATCTTCGCCGCCTCTAGGCCGACCGTGGCCAGGCGGCGCATGCCATCCTCGACGGCGGCGATCACCGCATCGGCTGCAGCATCGCTCACCAGCCCGGCCTCGCCCCACGATGCCTGCACCGAGCCGGAGGCGTTGCTGCGGCAGGTGCGCAGCTCGACCGGGATGTCGCCGAAGGCGACACAGTAGCGGTAGGCGGCCCCGCCCTGGGCGTGGGCCACTGCGGCCCCGGCGATACGATCCCAGATCGGCACATCCGCCGCGCGCGAGCCGATCACGAAGTAGCGCGTGTCGCCGGGCGCGGCCATCGGGTTGCCCTTCAGATCCGGCGGGCTGGCCGGCGGCACGTTCACCCGGATGCTCAGGCTGCCGCCCTGCGGCTCGACGCCGTAGACGAAGAGGTAGCTCCCGTCAATCAGTTCGGCCACGCGGGAGCCCGGGCCGGCGGCGGGCAAGCGCAGCTCGGCCGGCCGGCGCGAGTCGGTCGCACCGCTGAGCTGGAGGCTGTAGAAGGGCGTCTCGCGGGCGGCCACGCCGTCGAGCTGCTCGACCAGCCAGCCGGTGCCGTCGGCGGCGATCAGCTGGAGGTCGCCGCCCCGCTCGACCGCCTTGGGGTCGAGCGTGACGGC
>JBAXES010000056.1:0-12468 GCA_037140315.1 Chloroflexales bacterium | reverse complement strand
GTCAACCTGGCCAACGAGATCGAGGGCTTCCTCTTCCAGGGCCGCAACGCCGAGCAGCGCTACCGCGAGCTGGGCGAGTTCACGATGGTGAGCACCTCGGGCTACTACCACTCGCTGCCCGGCGACCCGCTGCGCACCTTCATCGACACGGCGGCCGAGGTGCAGCGCGCCATGGGCTTCTCCAACGAGAAGGACCACCCCGAGGTTGCGCCCGCCCAGTTCGAGATGAACTACGGCTACACCGAGGCCCTGATCGCAGCCGACCAGATCCTGCTCTACAAGCTGATCTGTCGCCAGGTGGCCAGCCGCCTAGACATGACCGCGTTCTTCCTGCCCAAGCCGTTGACCGGCGTGAACGGCAGCGGCATGCACACCAACATCTCGATCTCGCGCGCCGGCACGAACCTGTTCCACGACGCCGCCGGCGAGGAGGGCCTGTCGGCCTACGCCTGGAAGTTCGTCGACGGAGTGCTGCACCACGCGAAGGGCCTCTGCCTGCTGCTGAACGCCAGCGTGAACGCCTACCGCCGGCTCGACCCGCACTTCGAGGCGCCCAACCAGATCAAGGCGTCGCCGATCGACCGCGGCTCGATGGTGCGTATCCCGATCGGCAACGCGAACACTGCCCGCATCGAGGTGCGCTCGATCGCGCCTGACGCCCCCCCGCACATGGCGATCTTCGCCATCCTGCACGCCGGCCTCAGCGACGCGCAGACCGCGCCCGACATCCGTCAGGGCGTCGATATCCTGCCCGATAACATCTACGACGCCATCAGCGACTTCCGCAGCAGCGCGCTGATCACCGAGGTGCTGGGCTCTGATGTCCAGGCCAAGTACGCCGACCTGAAGGAGGCCGTGGCCGACCGCTGCCCGCGCAAGCTGGGCACGCTGATCAAGCGCGCCGAGGTCCAGTTTCACCACGAGGTGACGAACCAGTACCTCTGGAACCGGTTCTAGCCATCCGCTGGGGTGTGGGGGAGGCGAAGCCTCCCCCACACCCCCCTTTTTTTTATTTGTGATGCAACCTCAGGCTGTCAATACGCCCTGCGACATAAGAGATCACCACTGAGCGTTGCCCGAGCTTTACCTCGTGCAAAGATACGCAAACGTATACTGGCCATATCAGCTAAAGACCGTGCGCGTTCTATATTAGGAGACCCTGATGACAAGCGAACAGATCACGCTTGACGGCAACGATGCGGTTGCTAAAGTAGCCTATATGCTCAGCGAGGTTGTGGCGATCTATCCGATCACTCCCTCTACCCCGATGGGCGAGTCCGCTGACGCCTTCGCCGCCGCTGGCAAGCCGAACCTCTGGGGCACCGTGCCCTCAGTGTACGAGATGCAGTCTGAGGGCGGCGCGGCCGGTGCCCTCCACGGCGCGATGCAGACCGGCGCCCTCACCACCACCTTCACCGCATCCCAGGGCCTGCTGCTGATGATCCCCAATATGTACAAGATCGCCGGCGAGCTCACGCCGACCGTCTTCCATATTGCGGCGCGCGCCCTGGCCGCCCAGGGCCTGTCGATCTTCGGCGACCACTCCGATGTGATGTCGGTGCGCGGCACGGGGTTCGCCCTGCTCTCCTCCGGCTCGGTGCAGGAGGCTCACGACCTGGCCCTGATCGCCCACGCCGCCACCCTTGAGAGCCGGGTGCCATTCCTGCACTTCTTCGACGGCTACCGCACCTCGCACGAGGTGAATAAGATCACCAGCCTGGACGATGAGACTATCCGGGCCATGATCAGCGATAACCTGGTGCGCGCCCACCGCAGCCGGGCCCTCACCCCCGATAAGCCCGTGCTCCGCGGCACCGCCCAGAACCCCGACGTCTACTTCCAGGCCCGCGAGAGCGTCAACCCCTTCTACAACGCCTGCCCCGGCATCGTGCAGGCGACGATGGATCACCTCGCCAGCCTAACCGGTCGCCAATACCGGCTCTTCGACTACGACGGGGCCGCCGACGCCGAGCGCGTGATCGTGGTGATGGGCTCCGGCGGCGAGGCTGTGGTCGAGACGGTGCGCTTCCTGGCCGACCAGGGCGAGAAGGTCGGCGTGGTGCGCGTGCGCCTCTACCGGCCCTTCGACAGCGCCGCGTTTATCGCCGCCCTGCCCACCACCGTCCGCTCCGTCGCCGTCCTCGACCGCGCCAAGGAGCCCGGCAGTGCCGGTGAGCCGCTGTTCCTGGACGTTGTCTCGGCCCTGGCCGAGAGCGATCTGTCGCCCAAGGTGATCGGCGGGCGCTACGGCCTCTCCTCCAAGGAGTTCACCCCGGCTATGGTCAAGGCGGTCTTCGATGAGCTGAGCAAGAGCCTGCCTATCCACCGCTTCACCATCGGCATCAACGATGACGTGACCCACACTAGCCTCAGCTACGACCCGAGCTTCAACATTGAGCCGATCGAGACAGTGCGCTGCGTCTTCTGGGGCCTCGGCGCCGACGGCACGGTGGGCGCGAACAAGAGCAGCATCAAGATCATCGGCGAGGAGACCGACAATAACGCCCAGGGCTACTTCGTCTACGACTCGAAGAAGTCCGGCTCGGTGACAACCTCGCACCTGCGCTTTGGGTCGAAGCCCATCCGCGCGCCCTACCTGATCGGCGCCGGCGAGGCTAACTTCGTCGCCTGCCACCAGTTCGCCTTCCTTGAGCGCGTGGAGGTGCTCAGCTACGCCCGCCCCGGCGGCATCTTCCTGCTCAACAGCCCCTTCGGCCCCCAGGAGATCTGGGGCCAGATCCCCGCTGAGGTGCGCGCCACCATCCGCGCCAAGGGCCTGCGCTTCTATGTGATCGACGCCACCGCCGTGGCCCAGGCGACCGGTATGGGCAACCGCATTAACACGGTGATGCAGACCTGCTTCTTCGCGATCAGCGGTGTGCTCCCCCGCGATGAGGCGATCGCCGCGATCAAGCTCAGCATTAAGAAGACCTACGGTCGCCGCGGCGACACGGTGGTGGCCCGCAACTTCATGGCCGTCGACCAGACCCTCGAGAACCTCCACGAGGTGGCCATCCCCGCCGCCGACCCGGCGGTCAACGGTCTGCATATGCGCCCGGTCGTCGCCGCCGGCGCGCCCGCCTTCGTGCACGATGTGCTGGCCCCGATGATCGCCGGCCACGGTGACGACCTGCCCGTGAGCAAGATGCCCTTCGACGGCACCTACCCCACCGGCACCGCCCAGTGGGAGAAGCGCAACATCGCCCTGGAGATCCCGGTCTGGGACGAGAAGATCTGTATCCAGTGCGGCAAGTGCTCCTTCGTCTGCCCCCACGCCGTCATCCGCAGCAAGGTCTATCCGCCCGCCGCTCTGGCCGGCGCGCCCGAGGGCTTCAAGAGCACGGACGCCCGCTTCAAGGAGCTGCCCGGCGAGCGCTACTCGCTTCAGGTCAGCCCCGAGGACTGCACCGGCTGCGCCCTCTGCGTCGAGATCTGTCCGGTCAAGGACAAGACCCAGGCCGGCCGTAAGGCGCTGAACATGGCCGACCAGCCGCCGCTGCGCGTCGCCGAGTCGGCTAACTGGGACTTCTTCCTGGGCCTGCCTGAGGTTGACCGCACGAAGATCGGCCTGGGCTCGATCAAGAACTCCCAGCTGCTCCAGCCGCTCTTCGAGTTCTCCGGGGCCTGCTCCGGCTGCGGCGAGACGCCCTATGTCAAGCTGGTCAGCCAGCTCTACGGCGACCGGGCGGTGATCGCCAACGCCACCGGCTGCTCGTCGATCTACGGCGGCAACCTGCCCACCACGCCCTGGACGGTCAACAAGGACGGCCGCGGCCCGAGCTGGTCAAACTCGCTCTTCGAGGATAACGCCGAGTTTGGCCTGGGCATGCGCCTGAGCATCGACAAGCAGCAGGAGTACGCCGGGGAGCTGCTGAGGCAGCTGGCCGATATTGTCGGCGCCGAGCTGGTGCAGGCCCTGCTGACCGCGGACCAGAAGAGCGAGGCCGGGATCGCCGCCCAGCGCGAGCGGGTGGAGGCCCTGAAGGTGCGGCTGGAGGCTGATCTGCAGGCCGAGCCCGACGCCCCGCAGAGCGCCAAGATCAGGGATCTCATGGCCCTGGCCGACACCCTGGTGCAGCGCAGCGTCTGGATCATGGGCGGCGACGGCTGGGCCTACGACATCGGCTACGGCGGCCTCGACCACGTCCTGGCCTCGGGGCGCAACGTCAACATCCTGGTGCTCGACACCGAGGTCTACTCGAACACCGGCGGACAGGCCAGCAAGAGCACGCCGCTGGCGGCGGTGGCGAAGTTCGCCGCCAAGGGCAAGGGCACGCCCAAGAAGGATCTGGGTATGATCGCGATGGCCTACGGCAGTGTGTACGTGGCCCGCATCGCCATGGGCTACGATGATGTGCAGACCCTGCGGGCCATCCAGGAGGCCGAGGCCTACGAGGGCGTGTCGCTGATCATTGCCTACAGCCACTGCATCGCCCACGGCATCGATATGCGCAAGGGCCTGGACCAGCAGAAGCTGGCGGTCCAGAGCGGCATGTGGACGCTCTACCGCTACAACCCGGATCTGATCGAGCAGGGGAAGAACCCGCTGGTGATCGACTCGAAGGCGCCCAGCATCGGCACCGACAAGTATATCGCCGGCGAGGGCCGCTTCCAGATGCTCATCCACAGCGACCCGACCCGCGCCGAGACCTTGATGGCGCAGACGAGCGCGTCCAACAAGGAGCACTTCCTCCATCTGGAGCAGCTGGCAAAGAAGAGCGAGTAACGAGGTCCCTGGGTCTACGCCCCAACCTCGCTTTCTGTCCAGGACTGGCGGCAAGGCCGCCAGTCCTGAACAAAACCACCCCACCTGAAAGGAATCAACGATGATCGATCTGAGCACAAGCTACCTCGGCATACCCCTCAAGACGCCGATCGTCGCCTCAGCATCACCGCTCTCGCATCACCCCGATGTGATGCAGCGGCTAGAGGATGCCGGCGTGTCGGCTGTGGTGATGTACTCGCTCTTCGAGGAGCAGATCATCCGCACGAGCCTGGAGTTGGACTACCTGCTGACCCACGGCTCCGAGAGCTTCGCCGAGGCCCTGAACTATCTGCCGGACCACGGGAAGTACAGCGTCGGCCCCGAGCGCTACATCGAGCAGATCCACGAGCTGAAGCGTAAGGTGAGCATCCCGGTGATCGGCAGCCTGAACGGCGTCTCCCCCGGCGGCTGGATCCACTACGCCCGCCTGATCGAGGAGGCCGGCGCCGACGCCCTGGAGCTGAACATCTACGCCATCCCCACCGACCCGAACATCACCGGGGCTGACCTGGAGCAGAGCTACATCGACCTGGTGCGCAATGTGCGTGCCGAGATCAAGATCCCGCTGGCGGTCAAGCTCAGCCCCTACTTCAGCTCGCTGCCCAACCTGGCCTGGCGGCTGATGGAGGCCGGCGCGCAGGGCCTGGTGCTCTTTAACCGCTTCTACCAGCCCGACTTCGACATGGAGAGCCTGGCGGTCGTGCCGAACCTCCAGCTGAGCACCTCGAACGATCTGCGCCTGCCGCTGCGCTGGGTGGCCCTGCTCTACGGCCGCGTGCCGGTGGATCTGGCCCTGACCAGCGGCGTCCATACCGCCGAGGACGTGCTCAAGGCGATGATGGCCGGCGCCAAGGTGGCGATGATGGCCTCGGCGCTGCTGAAGGGCAACCCCGATGCGTATGTCCGTGGCCTGATGAAGGATCTGGAGGGCTGGATGACCGAGCGCGAGTACGAGTCGATCACCCAGATGCAGGGCAGCATGGCCCAGCGATCAACCGCCGAACCCGCCGCATACGAGCGGTCGAACTATATGAAGGTGCTTCACTCCTATAAGGATGTTGGGCCGACCATCCCCGATGTGACGCTCAAGGCCGGTATGCTCTACCCCGTCGATTAAGGACAGGTGAGCGCGGGAGGGATTAGGAGGTGATGTGCGTTATGTGTCTAGGGCGTTTGCGCTATAATTACATGGCATGCAGCGCGCATCATCTGCCTAGTGGAGAAGGGACCGGGCATGGCGGGCAGCACGACCATTGAGATGGGACCCGGCCAGATCTTGAGTGAAGTTGGGGCTGACGAGTTTCGCAGGGGGCTTTATAGCGGCGGGCTGCTGCGCTGCTCGAACCTATGGGTGGCATCAGCTCACCAGACCGACGACGGGGAGATCGAGATCGAGCTCTACTGTAGCCTCGATACTCGCACCGACCATTGGATCGCCGAGGTCTACTACTACAACATCGACCGCGCCACCGCCGCCCTCCGCGAGTACGAGCGCACCGGCAATATCCCCGAGGGGGAGTGACTGGAGGGATGAAGGATGAGGGATGTAAGGATGAGTCGAGCTTTCATCCTTCATCCCTCATCCTTCATCCTTTCGCTAAGGGCGACGAATGCGCGCGGGGCCGGGCCGATATACTCGGCCTCGGGGCGCACCAGGCGGGCCACGGCCAGCTGCTCGCGGATATGGCCGACCCAGCCGGGCATGCGGGCGATCGCAAAGGCCAGGGTAAGGGTGTCGAGCGGCAGGCCGAGCTGGTAGAGCAGCGGGGCGCTGTAGAACTCGACGTTGGGGTAGAGCGTGCGGGCCTGGAAGTGCGGGTGGCCCAGGATATATGCGGCCACCGCCTCGGCCACGGCGTGGGCGCGGCCATCGGCGCCGGGCCGCGCGGCCAGGGCCGCCGAGTGCTGGCGCAGGTGGCGCACGCGGGGGTCCTCGGCCTTGTAGATGCGGTGGCCGACGCCCATAAGGCGGGCCTTGCGGGGCAGCAGCGCCTCGATATACTCTGGGGCCGCCGCCGGCTCGCCGATGGCCAGGAAGGCGCGCATGGCGTGCTCGTTGGCCCCGCCGTGGGCGGTGCCCTTGAGCGCGGCCAGGGCGGCGTCGATCGCCGCGTAGAGGTCGCTCTGGGCGCTGGCCACCATCCGGGCCACAAAGGTGGAGACGTTCATCCCGTGCTCGGCCAGCAGCACCAGGTAGGTGTTAAAGGCGGCCTGCTCCTCGGGGGCGGGCCGGCGGCCGTGCAGGGCCTGCAGGAACGCTGCGGCGTGGCCGAGGTCGGCGTCGGGCTGCACGGGCTCGTGGCCGGCGCGCAGGCGGGCGTAGGCCGCCACCAGCATCGGCAGCTTCGCCGTGATCCGCAGGCCGTCGGCCAGGATGGTCTCGGCGCGCATCGTCGTGGGGCGGTGCAGGCCGGCCAGCAGGCTCACGCCAGCCCGCAGCACGTCCATCGCGTGCCCGACGCGGGGCAGGCCGCGCACGAGGTCGAGCTCTGCGGGGGCCAGCGCGCGGGCGGCGGCCAGATCGCCGCGCAGGGCGGCCAGCTGCGCGGCGGTGGGCAGATCCCCGTGCCAGAGCAGGTGCAGCACCTCTTCCCACTGGGCACCGTCGGCCAGATCGTGGACGTTGTAGCCGCAGAAGCTCAGGCGGCCGGCGGCGCCGTCGATCTGGCCCAGGTGGCTCTGGGCAACAATGGTGCCATCCAGGCCTATGCTGTGCGCGCTCATAGCGGTAACTCCTCAGGACATCAGCACGGCGCCGACTATGTCGGCGCCGCGCGTTTTATAGCTATTGGGCTGACCGAGTTCAGGCCAGCCGCAGGATGCACAAGGTAATTGAGACGCACGCCAGCCCACGGCAGCCCCGCAGCGCTGCGGCCAGCTACCCGAGCGCACCCCGGCGCGCAGATCGGCGCTACTGGAGCAGCAGGTCGAAGCTCGGGTGGCCGTCGTCGCCAGAGATGCGGCGGATGCCACGCCGGATGGCGCGCACGGTGCCATCACCGAGCCAGAACGTCAGCAGCGAGCCGATCACCAGGCCGAGGGCGCTGCCGAGGGCGGCACCGGCGGCGAAGAGGATCACGCGCTTGCGGCGAGAGGCGGCTCTGCGCCGCGGGAGTGCATTGCTCATAGAAGCCTCACTGAACCACAACGACCGGTGGGACCTTGCTCCAGAGACGATCCAGACGGTAGTAGTCACGCTGGGCGTTGCTGAAGACGTGGACGACGACATCGCCGTAGTCGATCACGATCCATCCGGTGTCGGACGAGCCCTCAAGGCGCGGGTTCAGGCCATACTGCTTCTGAACCTGACCGTCAATATGATCGACGATCGCGCGGAGCTGCCGGTCATTATCGCCGGAGCAGATCACAAAGAAGTCGGCAATCGTGCTCTGTGTGCGGATGTCGAGCAGAGCGATCTCGTGGGCCTGCTTATCCTCGGCGAGATCGACGATGCGACGGGCCAAACTTACTGTCTCTATGGCATTCTCTCCTGATGCTGATGCGTGCTGCCAAGCAATATAACCTGATCGTATCATACATGACGCAGAATGACAACTGGAGGATGGGGGATGGGGGATAGGGGTTGGACTCCGCCCCCATCCCCCATCCCCCGCTCCTAGCACTCGCTGTAGCCGCAGGTGTGGCACTTGCGGCAGCCCTCCTCATTCATGAGCGTGGCGTTCTGGCAGTCGGGGCAGATCTCGCCCGCGCTGATCACCTCGCCGTGGGCGAGCGGGGCCCCGAGGGCGACGGCGATATCGACCGCGTGATGGCCGCCGAGGCTCGCCTTCAGGCTCTTGGGCCGATCGGGCCGGTCTGGGTTGACGTAGTGCTCCTGGAGCAGCTTGCCGATCGCGTCGGGCACCGAGCGCACCCGGTTCGGCCCGAAGCCGGCGCTGCTGGCCCCGCCGATGCCGCGCAGCTGCTCGGCGATCAGCCTCACCGGCACGCCGCAGCGCAGGGCCAGCGAGATCAGTCGGCCGATCGCCTCGGTGAAGGCCATCACGTCGCTGCCGGCCCGCCCGATGATCGCGAAGACCTCGAAGGGCCGATCCTCCAGCTCGGTGACGAACAGGCGCAGCTTGCCCAGGGGTGTCTGCACCGGGAACGAGTGGCTGGGCAGGCCGTCGACCGGGATGTTGCGCGGCGTCACCGGCTTCTCCTCGGCCACGGCCGGCGCGGGGGCCGACGCCTCCGCCTGCGTGCTCGAGTCGCCCGCCGAGCCGGTGGAGAGCACCTGGTTCGCCCGCGAGCCGTCGCGGTAGACGGTGATGCCCTTGCAGCCCAGGGTATACGCCAGCTCGTAGGCCTCGCGCACCTGATCAGCGGTGGCGTTGTGCGAAAAATTGATCGTCTTTGAGATCGCTGAGTCGGTGTACTCTTGGAACGCCGCCTGGGTGCGGATGTGCCACTCGGGCGCGATGTCGTGGGCGGTGACCCAGACCCGCTGCACGGCCTCGGGCACCTCGGCGTGGTGGATGTGGCCGGTGTCGGCGATCCGCTCCATCAGCGCCTCGGAGTGCCAGCCCTCGCGCCTGGCCTGGGCCACGAACTGCTCGTTGATGTCGAGCATGCGCGACTCGGCCTGGTAGCGCCAGAAGGCCACGGCGAAGAGCGGCTCGATCCCCGAGGAGCAGCCGGCGATGATGCTGATCGTGCCGGTCGGGGCCACCGTGGTCACGTTGCAGTTGCGCAGCGGGCGCAGCGGGCGCGCCCGCGAGCCGTCGGGCCGCCGGGCGCAGCTCTCATCCGGCCCCCAGACGCTGCGCTCCCACTCGGGGAAGGCGCCGCGCTCCCTGGCCAGGTGCTCCGAGGCCACCTTGCTCTCCTCGTCCACAAAGCGCATCACCGCGCGGCCCAGCTCGGTCGCCTCGGGCGAGCTGTAGGCCAGGCCCAGCCTGACCAGCATGTCGGCCCAGCCCATCACCCCCAGGCCGATCCGGCGGATGCGCTGGCTCAGCTCGCCGATCTGCGGCAGCGGGTAGTGGTTCGCGTCGATCACGTTGTCCAGGAAGCGCGTGCTCTCGTGCACGGTGTCGCGCAGGCTGTCCCAGTCCACCGTGCTCTCGGACGTGACGAACAGGCCCAGGTTGATGCTGCCTAGGTTGCAGGAGTCGTACGGGAGGAGAGGCTGCTCACCACCACTGTTGTTACCACTCTCGCCTGAGAGGGGCGCGGTCATTTCTGCCGTGCTCTGCACCTTCAGCTATACGTGCAGGTCGGAGCGCATCACCATCTCGTTACCGAGATGCCCCTTGTCGCTCTCTCGCGCCTTCCCTTGCGGGCTATGCGTCGGAGTTACCCCACCGGGCTTCCTCCGAAATTCAGGGTTTTCCTGACCGATCACTCGATCAGGCCGCTAGGTTCAACGGGTTTGTAGCTTCGTACTCTCCCAGCGCCGGCACCGGGTTCGCCTCGTTCGTGCGATCAACAAAGAACAGCCCGGGCTCGCCGGTGGCGTGGGCGCACTCGACGATCAGGTCGAAGACGACCCGCGCGCGCAGGCGCATCGGCTGGCCCGCCTCCACCAACACCTCGCCGGTGACCGGGTGCTTGAGCGGCTCGCGGGTGGCGATCTGTACCGCGCCGCTGCGCGGGTTGATCAGGTTGTACTCCGCGTCGGCCTCGACCGCCTTCATAAAGGCGTCGGTGATCGCGACCGAGATATTGAAGTTTTGGACCTTGCTCAGGTCCTGCTTCACGCTGATAAATTGCAGGATATCCGGGTGGTCGCACCGCAGGATACCCATATTAGCTCCGCGGCGCGATCCCCCCTGCTTTATCGCCTCGGTGGAGTAGTTGTAGACCTCCATAAAGCTCACCGGGCCAGAGGCCACGCCCATCGTCGAGCGGACGATGTCGTTGTGCGGGCGCAGGCGCGAGAAGGCAAAACCGGTCCCGCCCCCTGACTGGTGAACGAGGGCGGCGTGCTTCATGGTGTCGTAGATGCTCTCCAGGCTGTCATCGACGGGGAGCACGAAGCAGTTATGCACCACCATCTGGTTGGCAACGTAGGTATGATCTTCCTCAACCTCGAAGTTGTAGACGACCGCCTCCTCATCAATCGCGCTTACCTCAAGCACGCGGTAGGCACCGTCTCGCACCATGCCGACGTTGTAGGTCTCTCCATATGCCATTGCCCAGGGCTGCACTGTACCTAGCGCGGGCATACGCTCAACGCGAAGGGTTGGGTAGTATCCCAGGCCATAGGCCAGCATAAAGAGCTGTCGAACCAATACCTCATTACAAAGCGTAATGCGGGTCTGGTACGTGTTGATCGGGGTGCCGTCACCGTCAGCAATCCCCTGCAATAGCGCCTTGCGCACATCGACAGGCAAGGTCAGCGCCCATGCGGGCAGCCGCTTCTGATCGAAGCCGACGCCTAAATGCTCGCTGAGCCACTGCGCCAACTGCTTGCTATGCAGGCGCACCGTAGTCCAGCCATCGCCCCGGCGGCCTTGGGGCTGTGCCATTTTTATCACCCGAGCTGGAAGGCCGAGCTTACCCTCCAGGATGGCGGCAAGGCGCTGAGCCTCTTCCTCCTCGTCCCACGACAGCGTGAAGCGGATATCGTAACCCTGCGAGATCGACCCCTCAGATAGGTAGAGCCCAAGCATCCAGGCGATATCAGCATCAACCACAACCTGGTCGCGGATAGGGCTAATCTGTCGCGAGACATTGCCAGACTGAGCGTAGCGGTGCAGGGACTTGGGGTTTGTGCCCCTGAGTTGCCCATAAACCCAGCCATCTTCGATATGGCCATCAAAGTTCATCAGCACTTCTTCAGGAGAAATATCCGCAGTGCCGATCATAACGAAGTGCTGCTTGGGCTGAAGATCTTTAACCTGCACCCAGCCATCGGTTGTGAGAAATGGATGCTCACCAGTGACATAGACCACCGGTAGCTTATCGACCTTCACGCGATAGAGCAGGCCGATCCGGCGCATCGTGTCGGTGACACGCCGGTAGCGCCGCTCGTGAGTGAGTACGAGGGTGCCAACCTCTATATCCTCGATTGGCTGTGGCCCATCGATGGTCTCGATCATTGTGCCGGCGGCAAAACATGCACTGAGCATCCCGAGCGGTCGCCCGGCGTTCATCAGGGTCGGGCTGTTGGGCTCGAAGAGGCCCTGGGTCATCAGGTGGTAGAAGGTGTCGGAGCGGGCCTTGACCTGGCTGGGCGTGGCCCCGTAGCGCGCGTCCACGCCGGCGATGGTGTCGGCGACGCGGCGGAACATGGTCTCCGGCGTCTCGGTGACTTTGCCGCTGTCATCTTTGACCAGGTAGCGCTTCTTCAGCACGGTGCGGGCGATCTCGGTGAGGGCTGCGGGCGGGGTAGCAGTTGGTTGGGCCATTGCTTCCTCTGCGGTTCCAAAAGGCGGACGCGACGCTATTACACCTCGGCCTGCGCCTGCGCGCCTGGCCTGGCTGTAAGCTGTAAGAGAGGTGTAATCTGGGATGTGTGCGCTGCGGCGGGCTCGCTGTTTGCCTATATCTAGTGAGGATATGTTATGTTCAGCACAAGATATGGGCAAAAGACGTGGCAGCCGGGCTAGTGTAGCACGGAGGTGCGGCGCTGTCAAGGTTAAGATATCATTTACACATCGACATTCTTTCCAGGGCCTGCGGCGCTAGGAAGAGTGTCGATGTGTAGGATAAAGGCTGGGGCAGGCTCAGATGAAGATCTCGGCGGGGGGCAGGCC
>JBAXES010000055.1:0-12494 GCA_037140315.1 Chloroflexales bacterium | reverse complement strand
GGCCAGCTGGGCTGCGGTTGACATCGAACGATCCAATTCTAGCAATAGACAAGGGAACAGGGAACAGGGAACAGGGAACAGAAATACCGCATCCTGATGTAGTGCAATTGCCTGAACTGAAACGTACGCTGAAACCTTGTCATACCGCAAACCTCGCCCTGTCACCTTGGATATCCCGGCCCATGTCACCCTTCGCTGCGCTCGGGGTGACCGGCGAAGACGTTGCTCACGGCGCCACTGGCCCGCCGGGTCATTGGGTACTCAGCATGAGAGGAACGCGCACAGGGTGGCGTTTGCGGTATTGCCAATTCTGTGTCAGACAGACACATCGTGAGCGGCTAGGCCGCTCCCTGACCCTCACCGTGCGATGGTACAGAGATGAGCCAGCGAAGCTGGCTCATCTCTGTACCATCGCATGGGCACACGGTGCCCGTCAGGCACATCGGCGCTACTTCACGCGGAAGTAGGCGATAGCCTTATGATGGCTCTTCACGCCCTCGAAGCTGATCGCGTAGATCCCCGTGGGGTATCCGGAGTCCGTGGCGAAGGTGACAACCGACGTCGTGCCCTTGCCGTCGGCCTTCACCTGGAACGGCGCGCCGATCACGGTCTGGTCGGGGGCGGTGGCGTAGACGCCGACGTTCTCATCGGCCTTGAATCCGCCGCCGATCGCCGCGAACACCGTGCCGACCGGGCCGCAGCTCGGCTCGACGTAGGCGCTGATGCTCTCGGGCACCTGCGTGCAGACATCGACGGACTGGGAGAAGTCGTGGACCTCGCGCCCGAGCAGGCCGAGCAGCACCTGGTCGCCGTGCAGCTCGAAGCGGCGGCGCTCGAAGTACTGCACATTGTAGACCTGGCCCTGGATCGTCTCCTGGATCTCCCCGGTGATCGGGTAGCCCAGGCGGCTCAGCCCGCCGTTCTTCTGCCAGTACCTGGCGAAGGTGCCGCAGATCTGGTAGCCGGTGGGGTAGTTGCCGAGGCATCCCAGGTCGGGCGAGAGCTTGTTGCCCTGCTGCCACGGCCGGCCCTGCTTCTCCAGCAGCTCGACGCCCAGGCGGCCGGCCGTCACCATGCCGTCGGCCTGGATCTCCAGGCGGTCGCGCTCGAACCACTGTACCTGGATCGTGCGGCCCTCGACGGTCTCCTGGTGCTGGTCGGTGATCGGGAAGCCGAAGATCGACAGCCCGCCGTTCTTCTCCCAGTAGGTGCGGATCGAGTCCGAGATACACTGGTTAGTCTCGGGGAAGCAGCGCCGGCCCTGGGCCGCGGCGGTGCCAACCGGGATTGTGGTCAGCAGTAGCGCCAGCGCGAGCAGGCCGATGGTCATCATTGACGTTCGGCGAACCATAGCGGAGATCTCCCTTTCTGCCCTAATGAACCGCGAATTTCACCCTATGATAGCACATATTATGCTGTGGTACAGTGTGCGCCCGTGGCGGGAACCTGCGCCGCCCAGGCGACGTTATAGTGGCAGATGTGCCGAACAGACGCCCCACCCCTGGAGGAAGAACATGCGAACGCTCACGATCCTCGCCGCCACCCTGCTCGCCGCCCTATCCCTGGCCGCCTGCGCCGCCGCGCAGTCGCCTGCGTCCCTACCCCCACAGCCGCAGATGGAGGTGATGCCGGCCGCAACCGCGGCGGCGGGCGTCGCCGCGGCCCCTGGGCTTCCCGCCGCCCTGGAGGGCTCCAGCTCCACCAGCGGCAGCGGCGCGAGGGACGCTCCCGCCAGCCAGCCCGCCGCCCAGCGCATGGTGATCAAGACCGCCACCGTCTCGCTGCAGGTCGACCGCGTCTCCGACGCCGAGGCCAGCGTCCGCGCCCGCGTCGACCAGCTCGGCGGCTACGTGGTGAGCGTGCAGACCAACGGCAGCGGCGACGACCAGACCTCCACGATCGTCTTCCGCGTGCCCTCCGAGCGCTTCGGCGCCGCCCTCTCCGATGTCGAGGGCCTGGCCCGCAAAGTGCTGTCGCGCACCGTCGGCGGCGACGACGTCACCGAGGAGTTCGTCGACCTCGACTCGCGCATGCGCAACCTGGGGGCCACCCGCGACCGGCTGCTGGCCCTGCTCGCCAAGGCCGACAAGGTCGAGGACGCCCTGCAGGTCAACAACGCCCTCACCGACGTGCAGGGCCAGATCGAGCAGATCCAGGGGCGCATGAAGTACCTCAAGGATAGCGCCGCCATGGCCACGATCACCGCCGACCTCCAGCCGGTGCCGCCGACCCCGCCCATCGTCCCCGAGACGGGCTGGCAGCCGATGCGGGTGGTGAGCAGCGCCCTGGGCGGCCTGGTGGGCTTCGGGCAGGGCCTGGTCGAGCTCGGCATCGTCCTGCTGATCTGGTCGCCGGTGTGGCTGACGCTGCTGCTGCTGGCCCGCTGGGGCTGGCGGCGCGTCGCCCGCGGCGGGCGCAAGGCCCCGCCAGCGCCGCCCGCCGCCTAGCCACCTGTGGGGCGCAGCCCCATGCGCATCAACGATAGGGCCGCCGCCCTAAAAGCCCGCGTTGTTTTGGCAAAAATGGCCAGCTTTGCTGGCCATCTTTGCCAAAACAACAAGAAATTCTGGGGGCCGCAGGCCCCCAACTGTATGCTATCATAGCCGCCACGCCGACTACCAGGAGCAGCCCCTCATGAGCGCCTACGGAAGCCAGAGCATGGTCGCCCCGCTGCGGCGGGTGCTCGTCCGCCGCCCCGACGCCGCCTTCGCCGTGGATGACCCGGCGGCCTGGCACTACGCCGCCCGGCCCGACCTGGCCGCCGCCCAGGCCGAGCACGACGCCCTCGCGGCCACCCTGCGCCAGTTCGGCGCCGAGGTGATCTACCAGGGCGAGGCGCAGCCCGGTCGCGCCGACGCGATCTTCGTCCACGACCCGGCCATCGTCACCGACGCCGGCGCGATCATCCTGCGCATGGGCAAGGATCTGCGCGCGGGCGAGCCCGACGCCATCGCCGAGACCTTCGTCGGCCTCGGGGTGCCTATCCTGGCCCGGCTGACCGGCGACGCCCGCGCCGAGGGCGGCGACCTGCTCTGGCTCGACCACGACACCCTGGCGGCGGGGATCGGCTTCCGCACCAACGCCGAGGGCGCGCGCCAGCTCGCGGCGGCCCTGGCCCCGCTGGGCGCGCGGGTGCTGCCGGTGGAGCTGCCCTACTACACCGGCCCCGAGGCCTGCCTGCACCTGATGTCGCTGATCTCCCTGCTGGCCGACGACCTGGCCGTGGTCTACCCGCCGCTGGTCAGCGTGCCCTTCTACCAGGAGCTTCAGCGCCGCGGCGTGCGTATGGTTGAGGTGCCCGAGGCCGAGTTCCTGACCATGGGCACCAACGTGCTGGCCCTGGCCCCCGGCGAGTGCCTGATGCTGGAGGGCAACCCGGTGACGCAGGAGCGGCTGGCCCGCGCCGGCTGCGAGGTGCGGACGTATCGGGGCGACGAGATCTCGCACAAGGCCGAGGGCGGGGCGACCTGCCTCACCCGGCCTATCTTGCGCGGGTAGCGCGGGGGTGTGGGGGAGGCTAACCTCCCCCACGATCTTCTAGGCGGCGGGCTTGGAGCGCAGCCCAAAGCTCACCGCCATCATCGCCGCCATCACCCCGGCGGCGGCCATGTAGGCCACGCTCAGGCCGGACAGCCCGCCGCCGGCCCGGTCGGCCAGGGCGCTCAGCATCGCCACCACCAGCAGGTTGCCCATCGCGATGCCGATGTTCACCAGGCCCTGGGCCACGCCGCGCTCGCGGGGCTCCACCTCGTCTAGCACAACCGTGCGCAGCGTGCCGCCCACCACGATCCCCACGCCGGCGCCGATCAGCAGGGTGGCCAGCATGTAGATCCAGAACTGCGTCGCCTCCAGCCCCAGCAGCGCCGAGCCGGCCACCAGCGTCCCGAAGCCCCAGAGCATCACCGCCCGCGCGCCCAGCTGGTTCTGCACTCTGCCGAAGCCCATCGAGGCCGCCGACGAGCAGACCACCATCGGCAGCAGCAGCAGGCCGGCCTGCTGCGGGGGCGTCTTAAACGCGGCCACCGCCACCGAGGAGATGAACATCACGCTGCCCATGCCGAAGCCCGCGCCCACACACAGCATGTAGGTCGTCACCAGCTGGCGCGTGCTAAACAGGTTCAGCGGCACGATCGGCTGGGCCGCCCGCCGCTCAACCCAGATCAGCAGCGGCACGCACAGGGCGGCCAGGCCCAGCAGCTCCGGCCAGATCAGCAGGCCCAGGGCCTTGTCGAGCACATGGTTGATCCCCATCATCAGGCTGGTCAGCATCACGAACACCACCGCGATCCCGGCGTAGTCGAACGGCGGGTGCTCGATGTCGCGCTGCGAGGTCGGCAGGGCGCGCGCGCCCATCACCAGGATCACCACCGCGACCGGCAGGTTGATCAGGAAGATCCAGCGCCAGCTCAGGGCGATCAGGATCAGGGATGCGACCAGCGGGCCGACCAGGAAGGCCATGCCGAAGGTGGCCCCGATCAGGCCGAGGATCTTGCCGCGCTCGGCGGGCGGGAAGGCGTCGCCCACCACTGCGCTGGCCGTGGGCGTGATCCCGCCCGCGCTGACGCCCTGGATGGCTCGGCCCAGCAGCATGATGCCGAAGCTCGGCGAGAGGGCGATCAGCAGCGAGCCCAGGGCGAACCCGGCGATGTTGATCAGGTAGATCGGCCGGTGCCCGAAGCGGTCGCTCAGGTTCGCCATCAGGGCCGTGCTGCTCAGCGAGCACAGGCCGAAGACAATGGTCACCAGGCCGATCTGGCTATTGTCGACGCCGAAGGCGGCGCGCAGGGCCGGGATGGCCGGGGCGATGATCGCGGCGTCCAGGGCGGCCATAAACACCCCGACGAAGAGCACGGTTAAGATCCGGCGGCGGGAGGATGCGTCAAATTGGGGAGTGCTCGCTTCTGCGATCATAGTGGAGCGTGTCCTATCTTACCGCCGCCCGCGGGGCCGCGGCCTTGGTTTGGGACGATTCTACGAGCGCCCGCGGGGGCTGTCAAACAAGGCGCTACCCGGCGAAGATCGCCAGGTACTCGCCGTAGCCCTCCGCCTCCAGCCGCTCCACGGGGATGAAGCGCAGCGCCGCCGAGTTCATGCAGTAGCGTTGGCCGGTGGGCGCCGGGCCGTCGTCGAAGACGTGCCCGAGGTGCGAGTCGCCGTGCTTTGAGCGCACCTCCGTGCGGGCCACCCAGAGCTTCCGGTCTGTGCGCTCCACCAGGCTATCGGCATCCAGCGGCCGGGTGAAGCTCGGCCAGCCGCAGCCCGAGTCGTACTTGTCGCGCGAGCTGAACAGCGGCTCGCCCGAGACCACATCGACATAGATCCCGTCGCGCTTGTTGTCCCAGTACTCGTTCTGGAAGGCCGGCTCGGTGCCCTCGTGCTGCGTCACCTTATACTGCATCGGCGTGAGCGCGCTGCGCAGTTCGGCGTCGCTCGGCTTCTGGAAGCGGTCGCTATCGGATTTGGCCATCATATCCCTCCGCTATGGTACAAGGCGTGGGGCAAGCGGCGTGACCGCGCTACGCCTCGGATCTCTGCTCCTACCAGTCGCCGGCGTAGTCCGGGGCGTAGGGTCTGGCGGCGGCAGACTGGTAGCCCCACTGGAGCTCGGTGAGCTGCCGCAGGTGCAGCAGGTCGTGGCCGGCCCAGGCCGCCAGGAAGTCGCCGGCGCGGAGCTCGCTCAGGCGGGGGATGCCGCACGTCCGCTCCCAGTCCGGCGAGTCCAGGGAGCGCAGCCAGTCGAGCGAGCGGCGGCGCTCCGCGAGCCAGCCCTCCATCATCTCGCCCGGGTCGTGCGACTGGTATCCCCGCGCGGCCACCCAGCCCTGCGGGTCGATCGGGGGGGGCTGCTCGCCCGGCCGGTGCAGGGCGTAGTCCAGGCGCGCCCGGAAGTCCTCCCGCTCCTCGTCGTAGAGGTGGCAGAGCACCTCCAGGGCCGACCATGCGTCGGGCGCGGGCCGCCAGCGCAGCTGATCGTCGCCCATATCTTGCAGCAGGGCGATGATCAGCGGGGCGCTGATCTCCAGGCGGCTGATGTAGTAGCTTGGGTCCACAGCGACTCCTCCTCAGGCAGGCTTCAGGATCGCCATGATACTCGCTCTTCGGCATGTTCGCCACTCGCCGCAGCGCCATGGTGAGGGTGTGGGAGCGCGAAGCTCTCCCACAAAAAGCTGGCTCTGCTGCGCCGCCGCGCAGCAGAGCCAGCTCGTGCCGGCTGGGCACACGCACACTACGAGTCGTCGCCCGCCGCGCGGCGGGCGACGACTCGTAGTGTGCGTGTGCCCAGCCGGCACGAGCTGGCTCTGCTGCGCGGCGGCGCAGCAGAGCCAGCTTTTTGTGGGAGAGCTTCGCGCTCCCACACCCTCACCATGGCGCTGCGGCGAGTGGCGAACATGCCGAAGAGCGAGTATCATGGCGATCCTGAAGCCTGCCTGAGGAGGAGTCGCTGTGGACCCAAGCTACTACATCAGCCGCCTGGAGATCAGCGCCCCGCTGATCATCGCCCTGCTGCAAGATATGGGCGACGATCAGCTGCGCTGGCGGCCCGCGCCCGACGCATGGTCGGCCCTGGAGGTGCTCTGCCACCTCTACGACGAGGAGCGGGAGGACTTCCGGGCGCGCCTGGACTACGCCCTGCACCGGCCGGGCGAGCAGCCCCCCCCGATCGACCCGCAGGGCTGGGTGGCCGCGCGGGGATACCAGTCGCACGACCCGGGCGAGATGATGGAGGGCTGGCTCGCGGAGCGCCGCCGCTCGCTCGACTGGCTGCGCTCCCTGGACTCGCCGGACTGGGAGCGGACGTGCGGCATCCCCCGCCTGAGCGAGCTCCGCGCCGGCGACTTCCTGGCGGCCTGGGCCGGCCACGACCTGCTGCACCTGCGGCAGCTCACCGAGCTCCAGTGGGGCTACCAGTCTGCCGCCGCCAGACCCTACGCCCCGGACTACGCCGGCGACTGGTAGGAGCAGAGATCCGAGGCGTAGCGCGGTCACGCCGCTTGCCCCACGCCTTGTACCATAGCGGAGGGATATGATGGCCAAATCCGATAGCGACCGCTTCCAGAAGCCGAGCGACGCCGAACTGCGCAGCGCGCTCACGCCGATGCAGTATAAGGTGACGCAGCACGAGGGCACCGAGCCGGCCTTCCAGAACGAGTACTGGGACAACAAGCGCGACGGGATCTATGTCGATGTGGTCTCGGGCGAGCCGCTGTTCAGCTCGCGCGACAAGTACGACTCGGGCTGCGGCTGGCCGAGCTTCACCCGGCCGCTGGATGCCGATAGCCTGGTGGAGCGCACAGACCGGAAGCTCTGGGTGGCCCGCACGGAGGTGCGCTCAAAGCACGGCGACTCGCACCTCGGGCACGTCTTCGACGACGGCCCGGCGCCCACCGGCCAACGCTACTGCATGAACTCGGCGGCGCTGCGCTTCATCCCCGTGGAGCGGCTGGAGGCGGAGGGCTACGGCGAGTACCTGGCGATCTTCGCCGGGTAGCGCCTTGTTTGACAGCCCCCGCGGGCGCTCGTAGAATCGTCCCAAACCAAGGCCGCGGCCCCGCGGGCGGCGGTAAGATAGGACACGCTCCACTATGATCGCAGAAGCGAGCACTCCCCAATTTGACGCATCCTCCCGCCGCCGGATCTTAACCGTGCTCTTCGTCGGGGTGTTTATGGCCGCCCTGGACGCCGCGATCATCGCCCCGGCCATCCCGGCCCTGCGCGCCGCCTTCGGCGTCGACAATAGCCAGATCGGCCTGGTGACCATTGTCTTCGGCCTGTGCTCGCTGAGCAGCACGGCCCTGATGGCGAACCTGAGCGACCGCTTCGGGCACCGGCCGATCTACCTGATCAACATCGCCGGGTTCGCCCTGGGCTCGCTGCTGATCGCCCTCTCGCCGAGCTTCGGCATCATGCTGCTGGGCCGAGCCATCCAGGGCGTCAGCGCGGGCGGGATCACGCCCACGGCCAGCGCAGTGGTGGGCGACGCCTTCCCGCCCGCCGAGCGCGGCAAGATCCTCGGCCTGATCGGGGCCACCTTCGGCATGGCCTTCCTGGTCGGCCCGCTGGTCGCATCCCTGATCCTGATCGCCCTGAGCTGGCGCTGGATCTTCCTGATCAACCTGCCGGTCGCGGTGGTGATCCTGGTGATGGGCGCGCGCGCCCTGCCGACCTCGCAGCGCGACATCGAGCACCCGCCGTTCGACTACGCCGGGATCGCGGTGGTGTTCGTGATGCTGACCAGCCTGATGATGGGGATCAACCATGTGCTCGACAAGGCCCTGGGCCTGCTGATCTGGCCGGAGCTGCTGGGCCTGGCCGCCCTGTGCGTGCCGCTGCTGATCTGGGTTGAGCGGCGGGCGGCCCAGCCGATCGTGCCGCTGAACCTGTTTAGCACGCGCCAGCTGGTGACGACCTACATGCTGTGTGTGGGCGCGGGCTTCGGCATGGGCAGCGTGATGTTCATCTCCTCGGTGGCGGTGGCCGCGTTTAAGACGCCCCCGCAGCAGGCCGGCCTGCTGCTGCTGCCGATGGTGGTCTGCTCGTCGGCGGCCTCGATGGGCTTCGGCAGAGTGCAGAACCAGCTGGGCGCGCGGGCGGTGATGCTCTGGGGCTTCGGGACGCTGGTGGCCGGCTCGGCGCTGCTGGGGCTGGAGGCGACGCAGTTCTGGATCTACATGCTGGCCACCCTGCTGATCGGCGCCGGCGTGGGGATCGTGGTGGGCGGCACGCTGCGCACGGTTGTGCTAGACGAGGTGGAGCCCCGCGAGCGCGGCGTGGCCCAGGGCCTGGTGAACATCGGCATCGCGATGGGCAACCTGCTGGTGGTGGCGATGCTGAGCGCCCTGGCCGACCGGGCCGGCGGCGGGCTGTCCGGCCTGAGCGTGGCCTACATGGCCGCCGCCGGGGTGATGGCGGCGATGATGGCGGTGAGCTTTGGGCTGCGCTCCAAGCCCGCCGCCTAGAAGATCGTGGGGGAGGTTAGCCTCCCCCACACCCCCGCGCTACCCGCGCAAGATAGGCCGGGTGAGGCAGGTCGCCCCGCCCTCGGCCTTGTGCGAGATCTCGTCGCCCCGATACGTCCGCACCTCGCAGCCGGCGCGGGCCAGCCGCTCCTGCGTCACCGGGTTGCCCTCCAGCATCAGGCACTCGCCGGGGGCCAGGGCCAGCACGTTGGTGCCCATGGTCAGGAACTCGGCCTCGGGCACCTCAACCATACGCACGCCGCGGCGCTGAAGCTCCTGGTAGAAGGGCACGCTGACCAGCGGCGGGTAGACCACGGCCAGGTCGTCGGCCAGCAGGGAGATCAGCGACATCAGGTGCAGGCAGGCCTCGGGGCCGGTGTAGTAGGGCAGCTCCACCGGCAGCACCCGCGCGCCCAGCGGGGCCAGGGCCGCCGCGAGCTGGCGCGCGCCCTCGGCGTTGGTGCGGAAGCCGATCCCCGCCGCCAGGGTGTCGTGGTCGAGCCAGAGCAGGTCGCCGCCCTCGGCGCGGGCGTCGCCGGTCAGCCGGGCCAGGATAGGCACCCCGAGGCCGACGAAGGTCTCGGCGATGGCGTCGGGCTCGCCCGCGCGCAGATCCTTGCCCATGCGCAGGATGATCGCGCCGGCGTCGGTGACGATGGCCGGGTCGTGGACGAAGATCGCGTCGGCGCGACCGGGCTGCGCCTCGCCCTGGTAGATCACCTCGGCGCCGAACTGGCGCAGGGTGGCCGCGAGGGCGTCGTGCTCGGCCTGGGCGGCGGCCAGGTCGGGCCGGGCGGCGTAGTGCCAGGCCGCCGGGTCATCCACGGCGAAGGCGGCGTCGGGGCGGCGGACGAGCACCCGCCGCAGCGGGGCGACCATGCTCTGGCTTCCGTAGGCGCTCATGAGGGGCTGCTCCTGGTAGTCGGCGTGGCGGCTATGATAGCATACAGTTGGGGGCCTGCGGCCCCCAGAATTTCTTGTTGTTTTGGCAAAGATGGCCAGCAAAGCTGGCCATTTTTGCCAAAACAACGCGGGCTTTTAGGGCGGCGGCCCTATCGTTGATGCGCATGGGGCTGCGCCCCACAGGTGGCTAGGCGGCGGGCGGCGCTGGCGGGGCCTTGCGCCCGCCGCGGGCGACGCGCCGCCAGCCCCAGCGGGCCAGCAGCAGCAGCGTCAGCCACACCGGCGACCAGATCAGCAGGACGATGCCGAGCTCGACCAGGCCCTGCCCGAAGCCCACCAGGCCGCCCAGGGCGCTGCTCACCACCCGCATCGGCTGCCAGCCCGTCTCGGGGACGATGGGCGGGGTCGGCGGCACCGGCTGGAGGTCGGCGGTGATCGTGGCCATGGCGGCGCTATCCTTGAGGTACTTCATGCGCCCCTGGATCTGCTCGATCTGGCCCTGCACGTCGGTGAGGGCGTTGTTGACCTGCAGGGCGTCCTCGACCTTGTCGGCCTTGGCGAGCAGGGCCAGCAGCCGGTCGCGGGTGGCCCCCAGGTTGCGCATGCGCGAGTCGAGGTCGACGAACTCCTCGGTGACGTCGTCGCCGCCGACGGTGCGCGACAGCACTTTGCGGGCCAGGCCCTCGACATCGGAGAGGGCGGCGCCGAAGCGCTCGGAGGGCACGCGGAAGACGATCGTGGAGGTCTGGTCGTCGCCGCTGCCGTTGGTCTGCACGCTCACCACGTAGCCGCCGAGCTGGTCGACGCGGGCGCGGACGCTGGCCTCGGCGTCGGAGACGCGGTCGACCTGCAGCGAGACGGTGGCGGTCTTGATCACCATGCGCTGGGCGGCGGGCTGGCTGGCGGGAGCGTCCCTCGCGCCGCTGCCGCTGGTGGAGCTGGAGCCCTCCAGGGCGGCGGGAAGCCCAGGGGCCGCGGCGACGCCCGCCGCCGCGGTTGCGGCCGGCATCACCTCCATCTGCGGCTGTGGGGGTAGGGACGCAGGCGACTGCGCGGCGGCGCAGGCGGCCAGGGATAGGGCGGCGAGCAGGGTGGCGGCGAGGATCGTGAGCGTTCGCATGTTCTTCCTCCAGGGGTGGGGCGTCTGTTCGGCACATCTGCCACTATAACGTCGCCTGGGCGGCGCAGGTTCCCGCCACGGGCGCACACTGTACCACAGCATAATATGTGCTATCATAGGGTGAAATTCGCGGTTCATTAGGGCAGAAAGGGAGATCTCCGCTATGGTTCGCCGAACGTCAATGATGACCATCGGCCTGCTCGCGCTGGCGCTACTGCTGACCACAATCCCGGTTGGCACCGCCGCGGCCCAGGGCCGGCGCTGCTTCCCCGAGACTAACCAGTGTATCTCGGACTCGATCCGCACCTACTGGGAGAAGAACGGCGGGCTGTCGATCTTCGGCTTCCCGATCACCGACCAGCACCAGGAGACCGTCGAGGGCCGCACGATCCAGGTACAGTGGTTCGAGCGCGACCGCCTGGAGATCCAGGCCGACGGCATGGTGACGGCCGGCCGCCTGGGCGTCGAGCTGCTGGAGAAGCAGGGCCGGCCGTGGCAGCAGGGCAACAAGCTCTCGCCCGACCTGGGATGCCTCGGCAACTACCCCACCGGCTACCAGATCTGCGGCACCTTCGCCAGGTACTGGCAGAAGAACGGCGGGCTGAGCCGCCTGGGCTACCCGATCACCGGGGAGATCCAGGAGACGATCCAGGGCCAGGTCTACAATGTGCAGTACTTCGAGCGCCGCCGCTTCGAGCTGCACGGCGACCAGGTGCTGCTCGGCCTGCTCGGGCGCGAGGTCCACGACTTCTCCCAGTCCGTCGATGTCTGCACGCAGGTGCCCGAGAGCATCAGCGCCTACGTCGAGCCGAGCTGCGGCCCGGTCGGCACGGTGTTCGCGGCGATCGGCGGCGGATTCAAGGCCGATGAGAACGTCGGCGTCTACGCCACCGCCCCCGACCAGACCGTGATCGGCGCGCCGTTCCAGGTGAAGGCCGACGGCAAGGGCACGACGTCGGTTGTCACCTTCGCCACGGACTCCGGATACCCCACGGGGATCTACGCGATCAGCTTCGAGGGCGTGAAGAGCCATCATAAGGCTATCGCCTACTTCCGCGTGAAGTAGCGCCGATGTGCCTGACGGGCACCGTGTGCCCATGCGATGGTACAGAGATGAGCCAGCTTCGCTGGCTCATCTCTGTACCATCGCACGGTGAGGGTCAGGGAGCGGCCTAGCCGCTCACGATGTGTCTGTCTGACACAGAATTGGCAATACCGCAAACGCCACCCTGTGCGCGTTCCTCTCATGCTGAGTACCCAATGACCCGGCGGGCCAGTGGCGCCGTGAGCAACGTCTTCGCCGGTCACCCCGAGCGCAGCGAAGGGTGACATGGGCCGGGATATCCAAGGTGACAGGGCGAGGTTTGCGGTATGACAAGGTTTCAGCGTACGTTTCAGTTCAGGCAATTGCACTACATCAGGATGCGGTATTTCTGTTCCCTGTTCCCTGTTCCCTGTTCCCTTGTCTATTGCTAGAATTGGATCGTTCGATGTCAACCGCAGCCCAGCTGGCC
>JBAXES010000054.1:0-12601 GCA_037140315.1 Chloroflexales bacterium | reverse complement strand
GTGCCGCCGTGGCCCGTGCCCGCGAGCTCGGCCTGCTGTAATTCCCATCCTGCGCACCATCCATCTGGATGGTGCGCCGCCATCCATCCGCACGCTATCCTCCAGCTAATGAGTATCGCTGGTGGGTGAACGTGCCAGCTGCGTTGGCGCATTCATCCACCAGCGATGCGGGGTTTGAGGGCGACTGCCCTCGATGCTGGAGGATCGTATGAAGTACCTGTTCCTGTTCATTGTCGTCGTCCACGGCCTGATCCACCTCATGGGCTTCACGAAGGCGTTCAACCTCGCGCAGCTGGAGCAGCTGCGCGCGCCGATCACACAGCCGGTCGGCCTGCTCTGGCTCGCCGCCGCCCTGCTCTTCCTGGCGAGCGCCGTGCTCCTGCTCATCGCCCCAGACTGGTGGTGGCTGCCAGCCGCCGGGGCGGTCGTGATCTCGCAGGGCGTGATCATCGCATCCTGGAGCGACGCGAAGTTCGGCACCATCGCGAATCTGATCGTGCTCGTGCCGCTGATCATCGTCGGGCTGGGGCACGCTCCCTGGAGCTTTCGGGCGCAGTACGAGCGCAATGTCGTTGCTGGGCTGGCCAGCCCACCGGCCCAAGTCACCCTGGTGACCGATGCGGACATCGCCAAGTTCCCGGCGGTGGTTCAGAAGTACCTGCGCTTCGCCGGCGTGGTCGGCAAGCCGCGCGTCTGGAACTACCGGCTGCGCTTTGGCGGCGCAATGCGGATGAGCCCTACTGCCGATTGGATGCCGATCACGGCCGACCAGCAGAGTCTCGTGAATCCGCCCACGCGACTATTCATTGCCGAGGGGTCGCGATCGGGCCTGCCCTTTATGGCCTTTCACCGCTACGTCAGTGCGGGCGCAACCTTCCAGGTGCGCGCGGTATCGCTGGTGTCGATGGTCGACGACAAAGGGCCAGAGATCAACCGCGCCGAGACGGTCACGCTCTTCAACGACATGTGCCTGCTCGCCCCAGCCACGCTGATCGACCTCCCGGTTGTCTGGGAAGCGATCGACCCGCAGACGGTGCGGGCGACCTACACCAACGCGGGCAACACGATCTCGGCTCTACTCTCTTTCGATGAGCGCGGGGCGATCACCAACTTCGTCTCCGACAGCCGCGAGCGGAGTGAAGAGCGCAAGGGTTTTGGCCTGGCCCCCACCGACCCGACCATGCGCTGGTCGACCCCGGTTCACGAGTGGCGCGACTTCAACGGGCGGATGCTCCCCGTCAAGACCGAGACGATCTGGCATCTGCCTAGCGGCGAGTTCGCCTATGGCCGGTTCGAGATCCTCAGCATCGAGTACAACGTGGCAGGCCGCTGACCCGGAAACGACGATGACGACCTACACCTTCCAGCTTGCCGGGCACCTGGATCAGCGCTGGGAGACCGTCTTTGACGGCTTCAGCATCACCCACGAGTTGACCCCAGACCAGCGACCGGTGACGCTGCTGGTCGGCCCGGTGGCCGACCCAGCGGCCCTCTATGGCCTGGTCAGCCGCCTGCGCGACCTCGGGGTGACGCTGATCCGTATGCACCCCACGGAATCTGAAGATAGGGAGGAATGATGAATCCGAGCACCGCCATCCCCGTCAAGCGGGCCGCCGTCGGTATCGCAGCGAACGTACGCGTCGCCCTGTGGCTCAGTGTGGCCATCATCCCGCTGGTGGCCGTGGCCGCCGCCGCCGGGCTCCTCGCCCCCGCAGTCTATCAGCGCAACCCGGCCACGCTCATCCCGGCCCTGCGGGGCCAGGATCTCGTCACGCTGCTGCTGGTGCCGACGCTGGGCGGGGCGCTGTGGGGGGCCTGGCGCGGATCGATCCGGGCAACCCTGATCTGGATCGGGCTGCTGGGCTACATGTTCTACACTTACACCGGGGCGGCGCTCGGCTACTACTTTGCCGAGCTTACCCCGCTCTATATCGCCCTCTTCTCGCTCTCCGTCTTCGCGCTGGCCGCAGCGGCCAGCGGGATCGACCCGGCCAGCATCGCGGAGCGCTTCGACCCCACAACTCCCCGCCGGGCCGTGGCGAGCTTTCTGGCGCTGATCGGGCTGCTGCTGGCCGGGCTCTGGCTCGGGCAGATCGGCGCATACCTCCGCAGCGGTGTCCTGCCGACGGGCGTGGTCGCAGCGGGCGGCGGCCCCTACTTTGTCTACGCCCTCGATCTGGGGCTGATCGTCCCGATCAGCGTGCTTGGAGCGATCTGGCTCTGGCAAGGCCGACCCTGGGGATCCATCCTGGCGAGCTATATGCTCGTCAAGGCGACGACGATGGGCCTGGCGCTGCTGGCGATGAACTGGTTCAACCTACAGAGCGGCATCCCGACCGAGCCGGTCGAGCAGCTCGGCTTCTATACGCTGCTGGCGCTCGGCGGGCCGGCCATAGCGGTCTGGTTCTTCCGGCACTGCCGGGGGTAGACCCAGCTTTGCGGCCAGCTCATGGCTGCTCGGCCCGAATGTGGGCATGCACATCAAGGTTGTAGCGCACATCCTCAACGTCGAGCTGAGTCCAGGGTTTGCCGTCCTCGAACCAGATGCCGTTAATCCATAGCGCCTGCTGGTCGGCCCCGGCCCGGTACTTCATCGACTCGACATACTGCACCTTGCCGCTCGCCGGGTCAAAGCGCACGACGAGGACTTCTTTGCCGCTGCCGAAGGGCGCGACAAGCAGGGCGGTGGCCGCGTCCACCGGCTCCCAGCGCACCCGCGGATCAGTGACGAGGATCGCCGGAAACCAGTTGAGCGCCGAGGCCCATACGCTCACATTGCTGCCCTGGTCAAACCCTGCGCCCTCCTCCGCACCGGGCAGATTCGTTCGCCCGTGACCATCGAGATAGCTATCGTAGCCGCGAAACAGCGGCAGGCCAAACCAGGTCAGATCCATCTCCTGGCGGAAGTTCTGGCCTGCCTCGTGGGTGAAGCGAAAGCGGATGGGAACCTGCACGCCACCTAAACGCATCGTTCCCCGCCCGCGCACCACCGCAGTCGTGATGAGCGGGATCTGCTCGCCGTAGGTCAGGCGGTAGAAGCGCTCGACCGGGGCAGGCAGGCCGGCGGGCAGCGGCACGACGGTGAGCGGGGGCTGGGCCTGAGCCAGGGCCGCGAACGGCTCCGGTGCGATCTGTAGCCCGGCCCACCCAACCGTTAGCAGCGCCGCCACCACGCCGATTGAGAGAGTCAGGCCTTTCCGTACGAGCGTCCAGCGTCGCGCGGGCTGCGCCGTGGGGACAGAGATAGTCGCCATGTCGATGACTCCTTTAGGATACTTCGTC
This sequence comes from Chloroflexales bacterium, assembly GCA_037140315.1. GTDB lineage: Bacteria > Chloroflexota > Chloroflexia > Chloroflexales > Chloroflexaceae > Oscillochloris. Next base: position 9,319 of record JBAXES010000054.1, on the reverse strand, counting down.
AGCCGCGCCCGGCGCTCACGATGGCTCCTCAGCGCTCAGCTGCCTGACCCAGCGGCGGGTCAGATCGCGCAGCGCCGCCACCTCCTCGGGCGTGAACGCGGCAAAGATCTCGGCGAGCAGCTGCCGCTGACGGGCAACTGCGGGGGGCGCATCGAAGGCCGCGAGCTTGTCGGTGAGCGCTAGGCGGATCATCCGCTGATCGGCTGGATCGGCCAGCAGCTGGAGGTAGCCGCGCTCCTGGAGCTGGAGGGCGATCTGCTTCACGTTCTGGCGCGAGCTGCCATAGATACGGGCGGCCGCGCTGAGGGTGGGCTGCTGGCCGGGAAACGCGCGCACGAGTACGCCGAGCAGCAGGAACTGTCGGGTGGTGAGGTCGAGCGGTGCCAGCACCGGGTCCGTGCGCTTCGTCAACTGCTGGGCGAGCACGAAGATGTAGCCGAAGACCTCGGCGTGCAGCGCGAAGCGATCATCGTCCATCAGCGCAGGCTCCAGATACGTAATATATTACCATATATGGTAATATATTACGTATCTGGAGCCTTGTCAAGCGCTACGATAGCCCGAGTGCGCTATCAGCTGGCGATGTTGTGCTATTATCTATACATCTATTCACAGGCCTGTTCCCATTATTTCCGTCGGTGTGAAGTCGCCTGTCCAAAAGTCACACCGGGGAAGCGGGGGACTCTCATGGCGTATCAGATTCTGGCGACCAAGCTGTACAATCCACCGATCCAGTCGCACTTTGTGCAACGTGCGGCATTGGTGCAGCGGCTCGAAAAGGGCGTACAGCAGGGAAAGCGTATCACCCTGGTCTCTGCTCCGGCCGGCTTTGGCAAGACAACCCTGATCAGCGCGTGGATGGCCTCACGCGATCCATACAAACCCTTTGGCTGGGTCTCGCTGGATGACGGGGATAATGACCCCGTCAGGTTTCTGATCTATGTCGTGGCCGCCATCCAAAAGGTCAATCCCGACATCGGACAAACCATCCTGGCGACGCTGCAATCGCCGCAGCCCCCGCCGCTGTCTGAATTGGTTGGATCGCTCATTAACGAGATCGTATCAAAAGCCGATTTCCTTTTGATCGTTTTAGACGATTACCATCTTGTCAAAAATAAAGAGGTGCATGCCCTCATTCAATTATTGTTTGAGCGGCAGCCAGCCTTCATGCATACCGTGATCATGACCCGTGAAGATCCGCCCCTGCCCTTACCCAAAATGCGGGTGCTCGGGCACGTGACCGAAGTGCGCGAGCGTGATCTGCGGTTCACGACCGGTGAGGCGGAGTCATTCTTCAAACAGACCATGGGGTTGGATCTGGAACGCCAGGCCGTGGCAGTGCTTGGGGATCACACCGAGGGCTGGGTCGCCGGACTGCAGCTGGCTGCGATCGCCTTACAAGAGTATGCCGACTCGGCGAGCGTTCAGGGCTTTATCAACGCGTTTGCCGGGAATGACCGCTATATTGTGGACTATTTAGGCAGCGAGGTGCTGCTGCACCTCTCCGAGTCCGTCCGCCGCTTTTTACTCGTGACATCCATCCTGGAGCGCATGTGCGGGCCACTGTGCGATGCGGTACTGGGCGAGGGAGCGGAGCCGGGGAGCAGCCAGAACGTCTTGGATGACCTGGAGCGGGCGAATATGTTTATCATCCCGCTAGATAACCGCCGACAGTGGTATCGCTATCATCATCTCTTTGCCGAACTACTCCAACACACAGGACATACAACTCCGAGCATCCACCTCCCTGAGCTGCACCGGCGGGCCAGCGCCTGGCATGAGCGACATGGCTTGCTTCAGGAGGCGGTTCATCACGCCTTCATGTCGCAAGACTGGACGTATGCGGCCGAGCTGGTTGAACGCCATGCCATGGATCTGATCGGCCAGAGCCAGCTCGGATGGCTTCAGGATTGGATTGGCCGCTTCCCAGAACCCATTATTCAGTCACGCCCCGGCTTAGGGATCTTCCATGCCTGGGTGCTGATGCTGAGCTTTCGCACCGATTACCGCCTGGTAGTGAACGAAAAGCTCCAGCAGGCTGAGCAGGCATTGAACGCTAGTGAACACCCGCCCCTTGCCGCGCTGGGGCCGGGTGGCGCACTCGTGCCGCTACGGGCGTGGGTGACCGGTCATGTCTGTGCCGTTCGCAGCCAACTGCTGCTCGCCGCATTCAATGAGCCGATTGATCCGCACGAAGTCATCCGCCTGAGTGTGCAGAGTCTTGATCTCCTGCCGCCCGTTGAGAAAACCATCCGCTCAACCTGTTCCGTGACCATCGCCCATGGCTATCTGATGCTCGGAGACATCGGTGAGGCGAAGAAGGCGTTCGCAGAGTCGTTGCAGATGGCCCTCGAAGCAGGTAATTATTTTAGCGCGGTGACCGCCCTCTTTTATCAAGCCCGTGTCGCCTATCATACGGGGCAGATGGATCGCGCGTTTGAGATCTGTCGCGAGGGCCTGGCGAATCTTACCCCTCGCTTCCATAACCCCGAACAGGATCTTCCGGCGATCCGCAGCCTGTATGTGATGCAGGGCGTCGTCCTGCTGGAGTGGAACCAGCTTGCGGACGCGGAGCGCCTGCTGGATCTGGCCACGAATCGGGTCGGCTATGCGCCCTGGGTCGAGATTATTGCCTATGAGGCCCTGGTGCGCCTGTGGGACGTGCGCGGCGATGCGGCGAACGTGATCGCGATCCTCAATCGTATGGATACCATGGGGCCGCAGATCGCGTCCTGCGCCGAGGCGTTGCGTGTCCATCATCTGATCAGCCACGCCCCGCAGGATGCCCGCGCCCGCGAAGCTGCCCGCACATGGGCCGAGACTCACGCACCGAACCGGGATACCGTTACGGTGCTCCACGGCATTGGCCCCTATCAGGTCGATGCTGAGTATATGGTCTTTCGATCCTGGCTACAGATTCAGAACGCCATTCGCAACTACCAGGACGTCCTCGCTGCGCTATCCGACGTGCTCGCCGCAGCTGAGGCGAAGGGCTTCGTCCAACGGGTGAGCGAACTAGCGCGGATCAAGGCGGTCGCGCTACGCGAGGGCGGAGCAGATACCCGCGCCCTGGAGGTACACGCGCACGCCCCAACACACGCCCAGCCGGCCGGGGTGCGCGACCCCCTGAGCGAGCGTGAGCTGGACGTGCTGCGGCTCTTGGCGTGTGGCCTGACGCTCGCCGAGGTGGCCGAGCGGCTCTGCCTGTCGCCTCACACGGTCAAGGCCCACACCCAGAGCATCTACTCCAAGCTAGATGTCCACAGCCGGGTTGAGGCGGCCAACACGGCGCGCGAGCTGGGCCTGATCTAAATGGTGCAAACTCGTGCCAGCTTCGCTGGCACGAGTTTGCACCATTCTGTAGGTTTTTGTTGCCAGCAACAACACCGCGCACGGTGAGGGTGTGGGAGAGCGAAGCTCTCCCACACCCTCACCGTGCGGGCGGTAGCCCATTCGCCCGATGCCGACCTCCTGGTGGGGTATTTGTGTGCCCGTCTGCCCACCGAAATCCCCCCTGAGATTAACCTGTTTTCCCGATGAGCATCCGAGCTGGCGTCGCTACACTTACCCCAGGCCATTCGTGAGAGGGAAGAATGAGGAGCCACTATGGATAACCTGTTTAAGTCCGGTCAGCCGACGGTTTCAGGCGGGGTGTTTCTGGTGGGGCTGGGCATGCTGCTGCTGACCGGCTGGTGGTGGCCGGGGATCATGCTGGTGGTTGGCGCGGCGGCGGCAACCGACCTGTTTCTACAAGGGAAGGCGCTCCCGGCGCTCGGCGCCTTCGCCCTCTTCACCGGCATCCCGCTGGGGATTGCCATCGTCTCGGCGACCCACATCCCCTGGGGCTGGCTGGGTGCCTTCATCCTGATCGGGCTAGGCGTGGTGACGCTCGCCCGCAGCGCGACCGGACATGCGGAGTGATTACGGAGGAAGCGCACCGATGAACATCACTCCATCCACGCAGGAGCGCATCCATGCCATCAATTATGATCCATTTCAAAGGCAAGATCGACGCAAGCTGGTCAGAGTGGTTTCAGGGGCTGAGCATTCAGCCGATCTCGTCTGACGAGACTAGTATGAGCGGTGAAGTGGCAGATAACGCTGCCATCTACGGCATTTTGTCCACGATGAGCAGCCTGGGTCTGACATTGATCTCCTGCACTATCGTACCCGAGACATGCGACGAGCGGGGGATTCCTATCGAATAGGTACAGGCCAGCAAGGAGTACCCCATGAGTTCCCAGGCCGATACGCATGCGAGACCCGCATCTGCGCCTCGGAAGAAGCACCGAGTCCTGACCGCCCTCCTCGCCGTCGTGATCATCGCCGGGGCCGCCCTCGTCGGCTGGCGGCTGACCTGGCCGTCCTTCGCCAGCCCCGACCAGGAGCTGAGCTACCGCGTGACGGAGCTTGTCAAGAACAACCCGCAGATCAGGAACACGGCGCTGGTTGTGATGAAGGGCGACGGCTCCTTCACCTGGTCTGGCGCGGCGGGTGTTGCCCGCCAGGACGGCCAGGTGCCGATGACCGCCGACACGCCGATCTATCTGGCCAGCGTCACCAAGCTCTACACGGCGGCGGCGATCATGCGCCTGTACGAGCAGGGCGCGCTCGCCCTTGATGACCCGATGGCAAAATACCTCCCCGAAGATCTGATCCGGGGTATCCATACCTATCAGGGGCACGACTACGCCCACGAGATCACGATCGCCCAGCTGCTCGCGCACACCTCCGGCATGGCCGACTACTACGAAGACAAGGGGCCGGACGGTAAGAACGGCGTCGACCTGTTCATGGACGATCAGGCCCGCGCGTGGACCCCCGAGGAGCTGATCGCCCGGGCGCGCGACACCATGCCGCCGCACTTCGCGCCCAATGCGCAGAAGGCCTACTACTCGGACACCGGCTATCTGCTGCTGGGCAAGATCATCGAGTCCGTCACCGGCAAGCCGTTGCAGCAGATCTACGCCGAGTTCTTCTTTCAGCCCCTGGGCCTGACCCACACCTGGCTGTCGACGCGCTCGGAGCCAGCGGCCCGGCCCGCGGCGGCGCCGGCCGAGGTATTCTCCAGCGACACGGACATCACCCAGATGCGCGGGGGTGGCTCCTACTGGGCCGACGGCGGGATCGTCGCGACAGCCGAGGACGCTGCGCTGTTTCTGAAGGCGCTCAACGAGGGGCGGATCATCAAGCCGGAGACGCTCGCGCTGATGCAGCAGTGGAACCCCATCCAGAACTCGGGGCCGTTCACCTATGGCTACGGGACAATGCGCTACACGCTGCCTGGGCCGATCAGCGCGGCGCTGGGGACGCCGGTCATCTGGGGGCACACGGGTTCGGTCGGCGCATTCCTGTACTACGCACCGGATCGCGACATCTATGTGGCGGGGACGGTTGATCAGACCGCAGGACAGATGCAGGCGATCGTGCTGATGATGCAGGCGTTCCAGGCGCTGCGGTGACGAAAGATCCGCTTCCTTTACAGAAGGAGTAATCCGATGAGAAAGGCTACGCTCGCCCTCCTGGCTCTTATGACCGGGCTGGTTTGCACCGGATGCGCTCAGGTTTCTTCAGGCGCAGGGAACGGCACGCTGATCATCAAGAACGCTCGCGTGATTATCGGCAATGGGGATAGCTTGCCCTCAGCGTCGGTGGTGATCAAGGATGGTCGGATTCAGCACGTTTCCGCTGAGGATGTGACAATCAGCGGCGCACAGGTGATCGATGCAGCGGGAAAGAGCCTGATGCCGGGCCTAATCGATACGCACATGCATATCTTCTACAGCGTCGATACAGGCGAGCAGGCGTATCGATCACTATTGAAAGACCAGGCGCCGGGACAGATGAAGAGTTTTCTGAAGTACGGCGTCACCACGATCAAGTCGATCAATGATCCGCTCGACATCGTGCTGGAACTACGGCAGCAGCTTCAGGATAAAAAAATACCTGGGCCGCGGCTCCTGACGGTTGGGCCTGCCTTTACCGCCCCTGATGGACATCCGGCGCTTTCCCTCGCCGCCAATGACCCCTGGCTCCGCAGGCAACTGACGGTTGAAGTGGACAACGCCGATATCGCCAGGGAAGCCGTGCGCACCCTTGCCGCGAAGAAGGTGGATGCAATCAAATTGATCTATCAGGGGGGCGAGATGGAGACCCTGATGAATAAAACCATCACGGTCCAGAAGCTCTCAAAAGCGGTGATGCAGGCCATCATCGACGAGGCGCATAAAAACAACCTGCGTGCCACCGTGCATGTCTGGTATCAGCAGGATGCGATCGATGCGCTGGAGGCCGGGGCGGATGGCCTGGAACATGGCCTCGTCGGCGTGCATTTGACGGATAACCGGCTGGTTCAGCTGTTAAAGGAGAAGAAGGCCTTCTTTGTGCCGACCCTCCAGATCATGGGAACGTCGGCCAACAAGGACGAACAGCCGATAGGTATGCAGAATCTCAAAGCACTCTCCGATGCCGGCGTCTCGATCGCCATGGGTACGGATATGAACTGCGCGTTCCAGACCGCCGGCGCGATGGAGATTGACGAGCTGGAGCTGATGCAGCACGCGGGCCTGACCCCGAATCAGGTCATTACCGCCGCGACGCGCAACGCGGCCGAGCATCTGGGCCTCCTGAAGGATATTGGCACGATTGAGCCGGGGAAGATTGCGGATCTGCTCCTGGTCGATGGCGACCCGACCCGCGATATCGCCGACGTGCGGAAGATCGTGTACGTGTTCCAGTCGGGGAACATCGTCTATGATCCGAAGCAGGATCAGGTCGAGACGAAGCATACAAACGCCGTCACCTGGTTTGATATACCGGCGAGTGATATCAACCGGGCCAAGACGTTCTACGAGAATGTCTTGCAGATCAAACTATTTGCGCTCGATGTTGGGGAGATTAAATTCGCCTCGTTCCCTGATAAGAATGATGCAAACGGCGCTGCCGGCTGGCTGATCCAGAACAAGACCAACACGCCTTCTGGTCAAGGTACCGTGGTCTACTTTAAGGTCGAGGACATGGATGCCGCCATCACGCGCATTCAGGCTGCGGGCGGCACCATTGTTCAGCCGAAATTCAACATGGGGCAGTTGGGCTATCTCTGTCTATTCAAGGATACCGAAGGCAATATGGTCGGCCTGCGCTCTGCCAAATAAGGGTACTGCGCCGCCCCCAGGCGAAGAAGGCCAGCGAGCTGACGAAGCTGACCAGCGAGGCCGCCTGGGCGGTGGCCTCACTGCCGTTGATCTCCTCCGCCCGGCGGTGGGCGGCCCGCCGGCGTAGGGTACTCGCGCTGAGCCGCTTCATTGCGCAAGACATGGTTTCAGGTGCCGGGTTTCAGGTTTACCGTTCCTCGTCGGGGCTTCAGCCCCCGATCCGCCCCTCACGCGGCTGAAGCCATTTCTACGAACGCCGCAAACTGTCAAATTGCTACGAACCATGTCTAACAAATTCTTACATAGTTCTCACATAGAAAAAGAGGGAAACATGAACTCACAAACTTCGCTCAATCCTGAACGAACCGCTCCAACCATGCCATCTGAAATGACGCTTGCCGCATCACCGGTCAACTGGCCTCACGTTGGATGGTTCCTGGGCCTGGCCTTTGGCCTGACCTGGCTGGTGGATCTGGCGCTCTATCTGGCGGGCGGGCTGGCGAACCCCGGCGTCAGCTTGCTTCTGCAGTTCCAGATGTTGCTGCCGGCCTTTTCGGCCATGCTGCTGGGCGCATTCTTCTTCAAGGACAGCCCAATCTTTTACCGCACCAATCGCGGAGCCTCGCGCTGGTTCGTGTATTTCTACCTTGTATTGACGTGCCTGTATCTGGCGGGCACGATTGCTAGCCTGATCCAGCCTGAGCTGGGCGTCACCCTGGCTTCAGTGCTGCTCATCCCCAATTTCCTGGGCCTGATTTTGCTGGTTGTCCTGCGCCTGAAGGGCGGAAAGAACACGTTCGTCGAGTCTGGCATGGCCGGTGGCCAAGCCCGCATCTGGTTTGGGTATGGGCTGGGGTTGGTCGTTTTCTTCGCTTTCCAGACCTGGCTCAACTACATGTTCAACCTGGGCACGCCCGTTGACCTGCAGGCTGCTTTCCCGCAAATGGCGACCAGTCAACTGCCAAACGCCGTGCTGCTTCTCAACATCGCCTTGAACACCGTAATTCTCAGCCCATTTCTCGGCCTGATCATCGCTTTTGGCGAGGAATATGGCTGGCGCGGTTTCCTGCAAACCGAATTAAACAAGCTGGGGCGCATTCGCGGCACATGTATCCTCGGCATTATCTGGGGCATCTGGCACTGGCCGGTGATCTGGATGGGCTACAACTATCCCGGTCAGCCTGTGCTTGGCTCAATCTTCATGGTGGCCTACTGCATCATCCTGGCCTACTTCCTGGCGTACGCTGTTTTCAAATCCAAAGGCGTCTGGACAGCGGCGTATCTCCATGCCCTCAACAACCAGGCCTTGAGCTTCTTTTCCATGTTCGTGGTCGCGCCAACCAGCGTGATGTACTCTTTTGGCATAGGCCTGCCGGCCTTACTGCTCGGCGCAATCGTGGTTCTTCTGCTCCTGCGCGACCCGGTCTGGAAGGTAAGCAAATAGATTGGATCAGGCAAACAGACCTGTCCACCTGACCAGTGTACGTTACAGTCGTCAAGTGGCTTTGGTGAAAGCGGCAAGGTCATGGCTCTGTAAAGCGACACCGCAGCGTCGCGTCGACCGGGTTGACCGCTGGATCTGCGCGTCCTCGCGCTGGATCAGCTGCATTGTGACGGCGGCCAGCAGCAGGATGCCGACCAGCAGCGCCAGCACCAGGAAGTTGCTGAGCCACTTGCCGAGCATGTAGTGGGGCCGTGAGATCGGCGTGGTCGCCAGGATCTGGCCCATAGGTGATCACGATCGCCTCTGACGCGGCGCCCAACACTGCGGCGGCGCGCTGGCGGAGATCATCAAGCATGGCAGCCCCTCGCTTGCAGGGTGCCCGGTGGCACGCCACCGCCCCACCATAGCGCGACACTTGCCGCTTGGCCTCTTCCAAAAGGTAGATTCTTGTGATGGCAAGACCCATTGAACGTCAGCTCCTTGTACCCTCGCTATGCCGGTGTTGCGCGTACTCGTATCGCTGCCGCAAGCTCGGCGTTCACGTCCCAGTAAGCCTCAAGAAACGCCAGGATGGCCAGGGCCGACTCGCAGCTGCGATCATAGCCCTGCACAAACTGCGGGAGCAGCTGCGCGAACTCCGGGTAGCGCTGCTCGACCCGCCGCTCTGATGAAGGCGGAAGGATGAAGGATGAATACCTCGCCGATCACCGTGAAGCTCCAT
>JBAXES010000053.1:0-12846 GCA_037140315.1 Chloroflexales bacterium | reverse complement strand
TCAGACAAGGTCAACACGCTCCAGTACACCGCCGAGTCGATCAAGGCGCTTGAGCAGGGCCTGGGCGTGCGGATCACCACCGGCCTGCACAAGGGCTGCATCCGGCTGCTCGCCGGCGTCAACTCCGGCATCAAGACCGTCGCTGACCTCAAGGGCAAGTCGCTGGGCATCACCAACTTCGGCGGCCTGCCGCAGGTGCTGGTGCAGTGGGCGCTGGGCGACCTCGGCCTCAACCCGGTCAGCGATGTGACCTACAAAATCTTCCCGGGGGAGCAGCTGGAGTCGGCGGTGCAGAAGGGCGAGATCGACGCCTTTGCGCTGTACGACCCGATCGCGGCGATCGCGCTCAACAACAAGACCGTGATCCAGATCTTCAGCACCCAGGACGATCTGCCGTACAAGGACATGTACTGCTGCTTCATCGGCGTCTCGCAGAAGGTGGTCGATCAGGAGCCCGAGAAGGCGATCGCCATCACCAATGCGTTCCAGAAGGCCGCCTACTGGGTCGAGCATAACAAGCCCGAGGCGGCGAAGATCATCACCGCGAAGAAGTACGTCCCCGCCTCGGAGGAGCTGCTGCTCAGCCTGCTCAAGCAGTACGACTACATCCCCAGCGCGGAGAAGGGCAAGGTCAACTTCGGTAAGTTTGTTGAGATCCTCAAGCGCGTGGGCGTGCTGGAGAAGGACACCGACCCCGCGAAGCTGACCGACCTGGCCTTCGTCCAGGTGGCGCCCGACCTGTACCCCAACCAGGGGTCGGCGCCCAGCCAGGGCGTGCCGCAGTTCTCGGCGCAGGTGCTCAGGGAGCTGGCGGCGAACCCGCAGCTGGCCGCTCTCGCCGGGCATGACCACGCGGGGTCGAGCTTCTACTGCAACGTGAGCTAGAAGGCCCTCACCCCCTGTCCCCCTCTCCCGCTGCGGCGGGAGAGGGGGGACGTACGGCAACGTGGTGCGGCCACCTTGCGCCTTCGCGGCCTCCGTGTTCGCGTCTTTCGCTACACCTCGCGTCTTTCGCGATCCAAACCCTTGCAGTGGGCGAGGGGCCGGGGGTGGGATCGTCCCAATGAAAGGCTAATTCTTATGACTACAGAAGAGCTAACTACCTCCATCCCTGCCGGTGATCGTGACGCCGAGTTGCCAGCGGCAGTCCCCCTCGATGCGATCCCGCTGCCCAGCAACCGGGTGATTAACACGAGGGCTGGAGCATCCGTGACTATCTGGCTGATCGTGCTGGCCGTCCACAACCTGATCCCCCAGGTCAACCCCGGGTTTAAGATTCCCGCCGACTACCTGAGCCCGGCCGCGCTGCTGGTGCTGGGGATCACGCTGGTTAGCTGGATCACCGCCTACTTCGCCAGGGGGCGGCGCGAGAATGTGCTGGCGATCTACCGGGTGCTGATCGTCCTGGGCGTCGCGCTCATCCCCTGGGAGGTGGCCGAGCGGCTGGCCTGGATCAAGCCGCCCTTCTTCCCGACCGTCAGCAAGGTGATCGGGGTCTATATCGAGGACTACCCGACCCTGCTGCTCAGCATCGCCTACTCGATGCGGCTGATGATCATCGGCTATGTGATCGGCAGCATCGCCGGGATCAGCTTCGGGTTGGCCCTGGGCTGGTCGAAGCACGTGAGCAACTGGTCGATGTTCTGGATGCGCCTGATCGGCCCCATCCCGGCCACCGCCTGGATCCCGCTGGCGATCGTGATCTTCCCCAACACCTTCAGCGCCGGCATCTTCCTGATCGCCTTCGCCTCGTGGTTCCCGGTGATGATGCTGACCTGGTCGGGCGTGGCCGGTGTGCCCAAGGCGCTACTTGAGGCGGCCCAGACCCTGGGCGCCGACGATAAGCGCCTGCTGCGCCACGTGGTCATCCCGGCGGCTCTGCCCAACGTCTTTGTGGGTCTGTTTATGAGCCTGGGCACGGCCTTCGCCATCCTGGTGGTGGCCGAGATGATGGGCGTCAAGGCTGGTCTGGGCTGGTACATCACTTGGGCTCAGGGCTGGTCGGAGTACCACAAGGTCTACGCCTCTATGCTCGTGCTCGGCGCACTGTTCATCATCGTGGTCTCGGGCGTCTTCAAGGTGCGCGACCGGCTGCTCAGCTGGCAGAAAGGAATCCTGCGATGGTAGCCACAGTAACAACGTTACGCGAGGACGCTGTGCCAATTCTGGGCAGTGAGGTCGAGCTACTTGGCGTGAGCAAGTCGCGGCCCAAGGGCACCGGTCGCGAGACCGGCGGGCTGGTGCTCAACCACCTGAACCTGCGCGTCGAGCCGGGCAGCTTCGTGTCGATCGTTGGGCCGGGCGGCTGCGGCAAGACCACGCTGCTGCGCCTGCTGGCCGGGCTTGAGCCGCCCAGCGCGGGGCACGTGCATGTCGGCGGCGAGATCGTCCGTGGGCCGAGCCCGCGGCGGGGCATCATCTTCCAGGACGCCACCCTCTTCCCGTGGCTAAGTGTGATCAAGAACGTGACCTTCGGCCCGCTCTCGGTCGGGGTCAGCCCCAAAGACGCCGAGGCCAGGGCGACCCACTGGCTCAACTTCCTCGGCCTGGGCAAGTTCCTGCAGCGCTACCCGCACGAGCTCTCGGGCGGCATGCAGCAGCGCGTGGCGATCGCCCGCGCGATCGTCAACGAACCCGACCTGCTGCTGGCCGACGAGCCCTTTGGCGGACTCGATTGGATCACCCGCGAGCAGGTGTCCGAGGAGCTGCTGCGCCTCTGGCACACGACGCGCAAGACCTTCATCTATGTCACGCACGCGCTTGAGGAGGCGGTCTACGTCAGCCAGCGCGTGATCATCCTCTCGGCGCGGCCGGGCACGGTGGCGAAGGTGATCGATATCGACCTCCCCGCGCAGCGCTGGGCGCACGCCGACCTGCGCTTCACCCCCGAGTACGCGCACCTGGTCGAGGAGGTGCGCGAGGTGTTCGCTGAGCAGACGGCGCTGGCCGCGTTCGCGGCCAGCAGCCCGATATAAAGGGTGGGTTTCAGGGAGGGCTTTGCCCTCCCTGGCCCTCCCACTCCAGAAAACCTTATGAGCACGATACATAGCCCCGCCAATGGCGGGCTCTCCGTCCGTAACCTGCACAAGACCTACCCGCCCGACATTGTTGCGCTGAAAAACGTGAGCCTGGAGCTGCTGGCGGGCACCTTCACCGCGATCATCGGCCCCAGCGGCTGCGGCAAGACCACCCTGCTCAAGATCGCCGCCGGCATCGAGCGCTACCAGCACGGCGAGGTCTCCTTCGCCGGCGAGCGCATCGTCGGCAACACCTCGTGGAAGCGCTCGGTGATCTACCAGGACGTGCGGCTGTTCCCCTGGCTATCGGCCCGCGATAACGTGGCCTTCGCGCTGGAGAGCAAGGGGCTGCCCAAGGCCGAGGCCCGCCGCAGGGCGACCGAGTGGATCGCGCGCCAGGGCCTGCAGGATCACGCCGACGCCTACCCCGCCGAGCTGTCGGGCGGCATGCGCCAGCGGATCGGCGTCTGCCGGGTGCTGGCGAACGAGCCGGAGCTGATCCTCTGCGACGAGCCCTTCAGCGCGCTGGACTGGACCGCGCGCGCGTTCTTGCAGCTTGAGCTGCTGCACTACTGGTACGATCAGCGCAAGACGGTGCTGTTCGTCACCCACAACGTCGAGGAGGCGGTCTACCTGGCCCAGCGGGTGGTGCTGATGAGCGCCCGCCCGGGCGTGATCAAGGAGATCGTGGACGTGCCGCTGCCCGAGGAGCGCTGGGCCGTGCGGCGCGACTCGCCGCAGCTGCTGGAGGTCGCCCAGTACGTGAACAACCACATCGCCGACGAGGTGCGCAAGGCCAAGGAGGCCGAGCTCGAGGTCGGGTATTAGCCCCATCTGCGCACCTCGCTGCGGCCCGGCGCCGCCCAGCTTATGACACCGGCTTGCTGCGCAGGCGGGCGACCGTCTCCAGCAGGGCGCGCTGGCAGCGCTGCGGCGGCAGCCCGCGCATGATCAGCTCCATGTCGTCCACCACCATCTCGCCCATGCTGGTCCAGATCTCGGGGATGTTGCCGGCGCGGTGGGCCGAGAGCACGGTGTTCGGCGTGCTGCGCAGGCGGTGGCCCGCCGGGATCGGCTCTGCGGGGTAGACGTCGATGGCCGCGCGGATGTGCCCGGACGCGGCGGCGTCGAGCAGGGCCTCGAAGTCCACCACGCCGGCCCGGCTTATCAGCACGACGACCGAGCCCCTGGCCATCGCGGCGAAGTGGCGCGCGCCGATCTGGCCCTGGTTCTCGGTGGTCGTCGCCGCCAGGATGAACAGCACCTTCGACCAGGCGAACAGGCCGTCGATATCGACGGGCTTGACGCCCATGCCGCGCAGCACGCTCGGGTGGATCCACGGGTCGTGGACGAGGATGTCGTCGGAGAAGGGGCGCAGCAGCGGCAGCAGCGACCGCCCGAGGTTGCCGCAGCCGAGCAGGCCGATCGTTTTGCCGCTGAGCAGGAAGGAGTCGTAGTTGTCGCCCTCGCCGTAGAGCGTCTCCTCGCCGCGGCGGATGGCGGCGTCGGCGTCCACGATCCGGCGCGCGGCGGCGATCGCCAGCCCCAGGGCCATCTCGGCGACGGGCTGGGCGAACACCGGCCCGGTCGAGATCACATAGATATTGCGGCGGTGGCACTCCTCGTAGTCGATATTCGGCAGGAAGTTGCTCTCGACGTTGGCGATCAGCCGCAGGTTCGGCGCGCGGTCGAGCCGCTCCTGCGGCATAGCCGTCTGGCCGATGATCGCGACGGCGTTGGGCAGGTGCGCCTCGATCAGCGCGTCGGATGCCGGCGTGCCCTCGTGCCAGATCACCCGGCCGAGCCGCTCAAGCCGCTCCCGGTCTACCGGGCTGAGGATGAGGTCGAGCGGGCGCGGGTACGGGTCCATCAGGATGACGGGGTCTATGGTTGACACAGGCTTGCTCCTTTGCTGCCTCAGGTATAGTGTATGCTGTAGATTATCTGGTTCCGCCGCAGAGTGCAAGCTATGTAATGCGACCCACAACCTCGCTCCTGTTTCTGCCGATGGCGATCTACCTGATCGTCGTCATCGTCTGGCAGGCCCAAGGCACCAACCCGATCACCGGCGACGAGCCGCACTACCTGCTGGTGGCCGACTCGCTGCTGCGCGACGGCGACCTGGAGGTGCTGAACAACTACCGGATCGCCACGCCGGTGTCGCAGGAGCTGCCGGGGGGCGTCGCGCCCGCCGACACGCACACGCAGGGCGGGCACAGCATCCACGGCGTGGGCCTGCCCCTGCTGCTGCTGCCCGCCTACGCCCTGGGCGGCGTGCTGGGGGCCAAGCTGTGGCTGGCCCTGCTCGTCGGCATCGCCCCGCTGGCGATCTACCGCGCCGGGCGCGAGATCATGCCCGAGTCCGCGTGGCCGCTCGCCATCGCCCTGCTGGTCGGCCTGGGCCAGCCCTTCGTCATCGGCGCCGGCCAGATCTACCCCGACCTGATCGCCGGGCTGATCATGCTCTGGCTGCTGGGGCGGATATCAGGCCCTCACCCCCTGTCCCCCTCTCCCGCTGCGGCGGGAGAGGGGGGACGCGCTGCGAGATGGTACGGCATGTGGGCCGACGCCCTCCTGCTGGCCTACCTGCCCTGGCTGCATATCAAGTTCCTGCTGCCCGCCGCGATCATCTGCCTGGCGTATCTGCCTGTTGTAGCGATCTGGCGGCTACGCCGCCAGATCGCTACAACAGCTATCCTCGCCGCCGCGCTGCTCGGCCTGGCCTGCTACAACCAGTGGGCATTCGGCTCGCCCCTCGGCCCGTATCAGCCCGGGGACGTGAGCTGGTCGCCCGCGCAGATCGCGATGGTCTTCCTGGGGCTGCACATCGACCGCATGCAGGGGATCTTCTTCCAGGCGCCGCTGCTGCTGCTCGGCGTCTTCGGGCTAGCGATCATGGCCGCAGAGAACCGGCGGCTGGCGATCCTGGCTGGCCTGGTCTACCTGTCGGTGATGCTGCCGCACGCCGCGCACACCAACTGGTACGGCGGCACCTCGTTCGCCGGTCGGTTCTTCTGGTCCACGGCGGCGCTGTGGTGCCTCCCGCTGCTCTACGCCGTGCGCAGCCTGAGGACTCGCCCGCGCCTCCTCGTGTGCCTGCTGGCGGCGGCCGCCCTCGCGCAGGGCGTCTTCCTCTCAAAGGTGCTGATCCCGAACGGCTACACCTACAACACAACCGCGCGCGGCGCGGCGAGCTGGCTGGGCAGCGACCCCTACGCCGACTTCTTCGATCTCTCGGCGGGCCTGCGGGAGCAGCTCCTGCCCTCATTCCGCGACGTCGACGGCTACCTGCGCTCCCCGGCGAACTGGGCCTGCATCGGCATGCTCGGCTGCCTAGCCGGCGCGGGGTACTGCGCCCGGGGGCGGCGCGCGGCCAGGCAGGCCAGCGCTACTAACGTGTGAGGGCCTCGCCGTAAACGTGACATGCTATGATACCAGCGGCAACCCGGCCATCGATTGACAGGCTCACCCATGACCGACACACCGACAGCGCCCCCGCCGCTGTGGGCCAGGATCATCGGCGCGATCTTCATCGGCGCGATCGCCGCGGCGCTCTCGTACGCAAAGCACCTGTCGATCGACGCGACCCTCACCGACATCCCCTGGGCGATCAACGCCGCGCGCGACCTGCTTGGCCACGCCGACCCCTACCGCCACGACTACAGCACGGGCGTGATCCCCTACCCGCTCACCGCCGCGATCGTCGTCTTCCCCTTTGCGCTGCTGCCGGGCAGCCTAAGCCTGGCTGTGCTGACGGGCATCGCCGGCGGACTGGTGGCCTTCGGCCTCACGCGGGGCGGGGAGTACTGGCGGCTGCTCCTCTTCGTCTCGCCCTCCTTCATTATGGCCATCCACACGGCGCAGTGGTCGCTGCTGTTTGTCGCCGCCTACCTGTTCCCGGCCCTGCTGCCGCTGGTGGTCGCCAAGCCCACGCTCGCCCTGCCGGTGATCCTCTCGTCGCGCTGGCGCTGGTCCTCGGCGGCCGGGATGGCGGCGATCACCGGGCTGTCGCTGCTGATCATGCCCAGCTGGCCCTGGCGCTGGCTCAGTCAGACGGGCCGCTACGAGGGGTTCGTCCCGCTGCTGACCCCGCTCGGCCCGCTCCTGCTCCTGAGCCTGCTCGCCTGGCGCCGCCCGCCGGCGCGGCTGCTGTCCCTGATGAGTATCACCATCCAGCACCAGCTCTTCTACGACCAGCTCCTGATCTGGCTCATCCCGCAGAGCTTCCACCAGATGCTGGCGCTGACGATCCCCGCGTGGGCCGCCTTCCTCTACGTGCGGGTGGTCTACACCAGCTTCTGGGGGAGCGGCGCCTACATCCTGGCTGGGGTCTACCTGCCGGCGCTGATCCTTGTGCTCTGGCAGGATCGCGCCGAGCTGCTGGGGCTGGCCGAGCGGCTCGGGCTGCCAGTCGGTCGGCGCGAGGGCTGAGCCTCAGGGCACATAGCGGAAGATCAGGATGAACTGGTGGACCTGGTTTGAGACGAAGGCGAAGGGGTAGCCGAAGGGGTAGAGGTTCTGGCTCTGGTCGTGCCAGATGCGGTAGCCGCGATACTCCAGGCCGGGCAGCTCGCGCAGGGCGGCCACGATGTCGGCGTGGAGCATGTTATGGTGCTCGGGGGTGGGCTGGAGATCCTTGGTGAAGAGCACCAGGTGGCCGCGGGGGCGGAGCAGCGGCAGGGCGCCGCGCAGCAGCTCGCGCAGCTCGGCCAGGAACTCCCAGTAGCCCAGGTTGCCCAGGTCGTCCGGCGAGTCGGTGAAGGGGGTGGCCGCGCCCTGGCCGCGCTTCTTGCGCTCGCCGGTCTTCGCCTTGGCGAGCATCTGGGCGTAGGGCGGGTCGGTGAGGATCAGGTCGAAGGGCCGCGCGGCCACGGCGGGCAGGCTGGCCAGCCGCCGCGAGTCGCCCACCAGGTAGGGCTGGGGCGCGATGTCGAGGGCCGCGCAGACCTCGGCGTAGCACGCGGCGTACTCGGGCGACAGATCGACCCCCACGGCGCTGCGGCCCTCCAGCGCGCAGGCGAGCAGGGTGCCGCCCACGCCGGCGAATGGGTCGAGCACGTGGCCGCCGGCCTTGGTGAAGAAGCGCAGCAGCTCGGCCATGAGCTGGGGCGGCTTGGGCGAGGGGTGCAGGCGGCGCAGGCTGTGGGCGTAGCCCTCCGGCCCGCTGGTGGGGTAGCGCGTGCTGAGCACCGAGCGCAGGGCGTAGGTCCACTCGCGGCCGGTCAGGTCGTTCAGGCGGTTGCGCGGGTCGACCGTGCCGTCGGCGCCATCATCTTCCATGTTGTGCTAGGCCCGCCACGTCTCCATCAGCCGGGTGAACTCGTGGAAGAGGTAGGTCGCGTCGTGGGGGCCGGGGCCGGCCTCGGGGTGGTACTGCACGCTGAAGCAGCCCATCCCCGCGTGGCGCAGCCCCTCCACCGTCTGGTCGTTCAGGTTGATGTGGGTGACCTCGACCTCGGCCGGCAGGCTGTCGGGGTCAACCGCGAAGCCATGGTTCTGCGAGGTGATCTCCACGCGACCGCTGCGGATGTGGCGCACCGGGTGGTTGACGCCGTGGTGGCCGAAGGGCAGCTTGAAGGTGCGCCCGCCCAGGGCCAGGCCCATCAGCTGGTGGCCCAGGCAGATGCCGAACACCGGCACCTTGCCCAGCAGGCCGCGCAGCGTCGCGAAGGCGTAGGCGGTGGCCGCCGGGTCGCCCGGCCCGTTCGAGTAGAAGACGCCGTCGGGGCTGAGGGCCAGCGCCTCGGCGGCCGTGGTCGTGCCCGGCACCACCGTCACCCTGCAGCCGTGATCGACAAGGCGGCGCAGGATCGTGCGCTTGAGGCCGAAGTCGTAGGCCACCACGTGGAATGGAGAATGGAGAATGGAGAATGGAGAATGCCGATCATCTGAATTCGCAATTCTCGGCTGCCAAGGCGCGCTGCCCTCGGCCCAGCCGTAGGGCGCCTCGCAGGTGACGACGCGGGTCAGGTCGAGGCCCTCCATCGGCGGGGCCGAGCGCGCCCTCGCCTGGAGCGCCTCGATCGGCTCGCCGGTGGTCGAGATCACCCCGCGCATCGCGCCGGCCGTGCGGATGTGCCGGGTCAGCGCCCGCGTGTCCACGTCGCTGATGGCGACGATGCTATGCTCGCGCAGGAGCTGGGCCAGGCTGCCCCGCGAGCGCCACGAGCTGTAGTCCTCGCTGTATGATCGCACGATGAAGCCGGCCACCTGCGGGCGGATCGACTCGGGGTCGAAGTCGTTCACCCCGGTGTTGCCGATATGCGGCGCGGTCATCGTCACCAGCTGGCCGCAGTACGAGGGGTCGGTCAGGATCTCCTGGTAGCCGGTCATCCCGGTGTTGAAGACCACCTCGCCGATCCGCTCGCCGGCGGCACCGAACGAGCGCCCCGGGAAGACCCGGCCATCCTCAAGCACTAGCACTGCGTCCATGGGCTCCCTATCGATACATTCGTGACACTAGTATCATTTTGCGCCGCCGTATTGTAGCATGGAACAACAAACCCGCCTTTTGTTGGGTGCGGGCGGCCGCGCCGCCCGCCACCCAACAAAAAAATAGCGTGGCGGCGGCGCAGCCGCACCCACACCCCCACCGCCAGGTGAAGATCCTCCAGGTCTACAAAGATTACTTCCCCGTCCTCGGCGGGATCGAGGGCCACCTGCGCCTGCTGGCCGAGGGCCTGGCGGCCCGCGGCCACCGCGTGACCGTGCTCACCAGCGGGCGCGGGCGGCGCGACGAGCGGCGCGATCTCGGCGGCGTGCGGGTGATCGCCGCCGGGCGTCTGGCCACCCTGGCCTCGGCCCCGCTCAGCCCGGCCCTGCTCGCGCATATGGCCAGGCAGCGGGCCGACATCGTCCACCTGCACATGCCCGACCCGACCGGCGACCTGGCCCTGGCCCTGGCTGGCCCGCGCGCCCCGCTAGTGGTGAGCTACCACAGCGACATCGTGCGCCAGCGCCGCCTGCTCAGGCTCTACGCGCCGCTGCTGCGCCGCACCCTGCGCCGGGCCGCCCGCATCATCGCGGCCAGCCCGGCCTACGTGCGCAGCTCGCCCTTCCTGGCGCCCGTCGCCGCCACGTGCGCCGTGGTGCCCTACGGGATCGACCTGGCCCGCTTCGCCCGCCCCAACCCGGCCGGGGTCGCCGCACTCCGCGCCCGCTACCCCGGCCCGCTGGCCCTCTTCGTCGGCCGGCTGCGCTACTACAAGGGCGTCGATCAGCTCGTGCGGGCCATGGCCCGCGCCCCCGGCCGCGCCCTGATCATCGGCGCGGACGCCACCGTGCGCCGGGCCGACCTGGAGCAGTTGGCCCAGGAGGTCGGCGTGGCCGACCGCGTCCACTTCCTGTCGGTCGAGGGCGACGCCGCGCTGATCGACTACTACCACGCCGCCGACCTGCTCGTGCTGCCCTCGGTCGAGCGCAGCGAGGCCTTCGGTATCGTGCAGATCGAGGCCCAGGCCGCCGGGCTGCCGGTGGTCGCCACCGAGCTTGGCACCGGCACGAGCTACGTCACCCTCCACGGCCAGACCGGCATCGTCGTGCCGCCCGCCGACCCGCAGGCCCTGGCGCGCGCGATCCGGACGCTCATGGAGAGCCATACGCTGGCCCGCGCATTGGGCGCGGCCGGCCGCCGCCGCGCCGCCGCCGAGTTTAGCCTGGGCCGTATGCTCGACCGCGTCGAGTCTGTCTACGCCGAGGCGCTGGGGCGGTAGCGGCCCTCCCGCCACACGCAGATCCACAGGCCGGCCAGCAGCGGCGCGTAGATCGCCAGGAGGATGATCTGGTCGGGGGAGACGCCCAGGGCCGGCTGGAGGAGCATCAGCCAGCTGGCGGCGATCACCGCCGCCGCCAGCCGATAGTCGCGCAGCAGGTAGGCTACGGCCACCAGCAGGGCCGTGGCCTCATAGATCGCCCGCTGCG
The DNA here is from genome assembly GCA_037140315.1 of Chloroflexales bacterium. Classification (GTDB taxonomy): domain Bacteria; phylum Chloroflexota; class Chloroflexia; order Chloroflexales; family Chloroflexaceae; genus Oscillochloris. The sequence continues at coordinate 1,909 of JBAXES010000053.1, read as the reverse complement.
GCGTGCAGAGGCTCGCCGCGACGATCAGGGCGCAGAGCAGCAGGTCGCCCGCGCCGCACCGCCAGGCCAGGGCGGCCAGCCCCAGGGCGGCCAGCAGCAGGGGCACGCCGAGGGCTGGCGCGGCGATCACTGCCGCACTGTAGCCACCGGTGTACGGCCTGGTCTGCGCCCACCAGACCAGGGGCCAGCCGGGGCGCAGGATCAGCGAGACGCCGAGCAGGGCGGCCCAGCCTGCGACGGCGGCCCCCAGGGCCGCCCAGCGCCGGGCGATCAGTAGGGTGACGCCCAGGGGCACCGCCAGGATCGGGACGAGCTGGGCCTTGGCGATCAGCGGCAGCCAGGCCAGGCCGGCGCGCAGCGGGCGGCCCCGCCGCTCTAGGAGCAGCCCGCCGACCAGGCCCATGAGCAGCGGCGGAGCCCACTGCACCAGGGTCAGGTTGAAGATCAGCGGCAGGTAGGCCAGGGGCAGCAGCCACGCCCACCAGGCCGCCTGCGGGGCCATGGCGGCGGCCAGGAGCCGGCAGGCCAGGGCCGCGCAGAGGGCCACCAGGGCGCTCAGCAGGGCCGGCGGCGCCCAGGCCAGCGGGATCAGCAGGGTGCTCGCCGTGAGCGGGTAGGGGATGGAGCTGCCGTCGCGCGGCGGCGTCGCCAGCGGGTCGCCCCCGGCCAGCAGCAGCCGGGCGTGCTGGAGCGGCTGGGTGAAGTCGCCGCCGAGCATGGCCTGGGGCGCCCGCAGGAGCACTGCGGCCACGAGGGCGAGGGCGATAATTATGGCGAATGTCGTCCGGCGGGCCTGCGGCGAGAGCTGGGTCATCGTGTATCCTTACCAAGCAAGATAGAGCAGCGGTGGACGGGCCGCTGGGGGGGCCTGACCATCCCTGGCCCCCTCATTGTATCGGAGAGGAATATCAATGACCGACCTGATTGATCGCCTGCGCGCCAACCTGCGCGCCGCCGGCATCCCCGCGACCGACGCTGACTTCGCCGGCATCGCCGAGAAGGGCTTCCTCAGCCGCGTGGCCGATGTCGAGCGGGTGATCGCCGGCCTGCCCAGCGATGACCTGCCCGACTACCTCGACGCCGCATCCCTGCCCGCCTCCATCTCCGCCGGCCCCGGCGCGCCGCCTGCGGGCGGCGCCGCCGACAGCATCGCCGACATCGCCGCCCTGATCCGCGCCCGCGCCGCCTCGCCCGTCGCGCTGGCCGAGCGGGCGCTGGCCCGCATCGCCGAGCGCGACCCGCAGCTCAACGCCTTCCAGCTCGTGCTGGCCGAGCGGGCTATGGCCGCCGCCCGCGCCGCCGAGGCCGCCATCGACGCCGGCGGCTACCTCGGCCCGCTCCACGGCGTGCCTGTGGCGGTGAAGGATCTGCTCGACCTGGCCGGCACGCCCACCACCGCCGGCTCGAAGATCCTGGCCGGCAACATCGCGGCCCAGGACGCCACCGGCGTGGCCCGGCTGCGCCAGGCCGGCGCGGTGATCGTCGGCAAGACGCGCATGTCCGAGTTCGCCTACTCGCCCGGCTCGAACAACGCCCACTGTGGGCCGACGGCCAACCCGCACAACCACGAGCGCGACACCGGCGGGTCGAGCAGCGGATCGGCGGCCGCCGTCGCCGCCGGCCTCGTCTTCGCCGCGCTCGGCTCCGACACCGGCGGCTCCATCCGCATCCCCGCCGCCAACTGCGGCATCGTCGGGCTGAAACCCACCCACGGCCGGGCGAGCCTGGCCGGCGCCGTGACCCTCTCCTGGTCGCTCGACCACCTCGGCCCGCTCACGCGCAGCGTGGCCGACGCCGCGATCATGCTGGAGGTGATCGCCGGCCCTGACCGGCGCGACGGGCGCACGCTGCGCCCGGCCCCAGCCTTTCGCGCCGGCGGTCGGCTTGCGGTGCTCGACGTGGACGGCCC
>JBAXES010000052.1:0-12935 GCA_037140315.1 Chloroflexales bacterium | reverse complement strand
GCGGGATGGGCGCGGGGATGGACGAGCGCCTGCGCGGCGGCGGCATCACGCCCATACGCACCCGCATCCTGGCGATCGACACCGCCGTCGAGCGCTACCTCAGCGGGCGGCTGGCCGACACCATCGAGCTTGTCCGCTGATCTGGCCGGGGGGCGAGGGCCATTGCGAGACTGGCAAGCCCGGGCCGTCGATCCTGAGCCATGTCTACTGCGAGGAGGCACTACTACCCCCGACGCCGGAAACCCGCCCAGAAGATCAGGGCGCTGAGCGCGGTGAGCGCCGCGCCGATCGCAAAGAGGGTGGGGTAGCCGAGCAGGGCGATCACGTAGCCGCCGCCGAAGGTCATCGCGGTGAAGCAGACCCCCGCTGACATCTCGGTCACGCCGGCGATGGTGGCCCGGCGGCTGGGCGGCACGAGATCGAGGAAGTAGACCATCGAGGCGGCGTAGCGCACCGACGAGAGGCTGAACACGGCCATCAGGCTGAGGCCGGCCGCCGCCCAGTGCGGGATGAGCGTGATCGGCAGCATCCCGATGGCGGTGGCCAGCGACGCGCCGATCACGACGCTGCGGTTGCCGAATCGCGCGCTCAGGGCGGCGGTGCCGAGCGCGGCGGGCACGCCGGCCAGCCGGCCCAGCGCCAGCAGCAGCCCGATCTGGGCGGTGGGGATGCGCAGCGACGTGTCGAGGTAGAGGTTGAAGAAGGTGGACATCGCGGCCAGGCCGGCCACCTGGAGCGTCCGCACCAGGGCGATCAGGGCCAGCAGGCCCAGGATCGACGCCGGGGCGCTGGCGGGAGCCCCCGCCGCCGGCGCCGGCGCCGGCGCGTCGCGCACGGCGACCGGGCGTGTCTTGGCGATCGCCAGGAGCGCCGGGATGATCGCCAGCCCGGCGACCAGCAGCCCGTAGCGGTAGGGCGCGGGTTCGGTGAGCGGGACGCCGATGGTGGCGCCGATCAGCGCCGGCAGCAGGCCGCCCGCCAGGCTGCCGAGGAAGGCCGCCAGGGCGATCAGCGCCGTCTGCGTGGCGTAGGCCTGGTTGCGCTGGTCGGACGCGACAAAGCCGAGCAGCAGCGGGGCGGTGTTCACGAAGTAGAGCGCCAGCCCAAGATAGAGGCCGGTGATCGTCGTCAGCAGCCAGGGCATGCGCGCCGCCGCTGGTAGCACGTCGGCGAGCGGCAGCAGCGTCGCCGACACGGTCAGCAGCCCGAGCCCCAGCAGCATGATCCGCCGGCTGCCCCAGCGCTCGCCGAGCATGCCCGCCGGCAGGCTGGCGAAGGCGAAGATCAGCGCGCCGACGGAGTGTACCAGGCCGATGTTCTCGGGCCCGTAGCCCAGTCGGTTGAGGAAGAGGTTGAGCAGGGTGGAGTAGACCCCGCCATCTACGGCGAACCCCACGAGCGCGATAGTCATAAAATAGCGGCCCACATCCGGCCCGAGTCGGCGCATGGCCCCAAGGTAGCGACGGGCAATCAGCATCGGTCTGCTCCAGGGAGACGCGCCTACCGAGCGGGCGCGGGCATCTGGCAATGCTACCACATCTCAATCCCTTAGGCCATTGGTCACAAGTTAAGGTTTTCGCTATTTCGTCAAGTGACCGCTCAGGCGTTCTGATCAGCCAGGTTTTACACGGTAGCGAGCAAAGTTGATATATCCTGAGCAACCGGTTTGCATGCCACCTCGAACACTTGGGCGTATAGGCGACCGGGAATTGGTTCGGAATGCGAGTGAAAAAGCCTGTTTTGGCCCTTGACAGATTGGTGGAAACCTTAACTTGTCAGCTATGCCCTTAGGCATGTCTCGCAATACCGCAAACGTCACCCTGTCACCTTGAATATCCCGCCCCATGTCACCCTGAGCGCAGCGAAGGGTCTTCCCATCCACGGGACTGGAAGATGCGTCGCTGCGCTCAGCATGACACCCTCGATGGTTCTCAGGAGCGCAGCCAAGCGTCCCGGTGTCCATAGCGCCCGCCGGGACGTTTCGCTGCGCTCAGCGTGACCGGGTGACTTTTGCTCTACTGCCTTGTCTCAGTTAAATATGGCTTCATAGCGCATCCGCCCGCCCTCTGGCCCAACCGGCACAAGGAATAGGTCGAGCGCGCCGAGCTGCTCGTGCTCAATCCGATACGTGTGCTGGAGCAGATAGTGCTGGCTGACCGGGCCGAGGAACAGGAGCGAGAATAGCCGCTGGGCTTGGTTGGCCCGCTCGCCAGCTGCCGCCAGGTTTGTCACGCTCGCCAGCTCCAGCTTGATCGGCTCGGCCGACTCGATCCGGATGGTGAATGCCTGGTGGAGGCAGGGGATGAAATCTACGCTGGTGAGTTGATCGAGCACAGTCGTTCCTCGCGATATGATAGCCCGACCGATCCTGGCGACAGGTCGGGCAGCTTCTCCATAAAGTAGTAGACGCCCCGATCTCCGACCTTGTGAAATCCCAGCCGCTCGTAGAGGCGCAGCGCCGGGTTGAAGCACTCGACGTGGATCGTCACCGGCAGGGCGAGCCCCTCGGCTTCGGCTAGAATCTCGCGCAGCAGGGCCGTGCCGATGCCGCGCCCGCGATACTCGGGCAGGATCGCGATGTCGACGATGCGGATCTCGCGCTCGCACCGGTCGAGGTAGAGCCGCCCGGCAGGCTGGCCGCCCAGCTGGATCACATGGAATCTGGCCCTTGAATAGTTCATCTGGTAGTAGCGGTGCTGGAGGTCGAACTGCATCTGGAGGAAGGTCACCTTCTGCTCCGCGTCCCACGCCACCTGCGCCAGCTCCTCCTCGCGCGTGCTGGCGTAGATGCGGTAGAGCAGCTCGATGTCGTCGGCGACAACCGGACGCAACGTGAGAGTCTGGTGCATATCCTTAACCTTGTCTACGTGCGCGGCGGGTAGACGCCCTGCAGCGCGATGCAGAAGGTGAGCGTGAGGTAGGGCATCAGGTTGTTGTGCGGCTGGTCGCCGCCGGCCTGCGTCAGGATCTGCGGGCTGAGCGGCGTCAGCGCGCCGGGCGCGGCAAAGGCCCCAATGCCGATGCCGTTCGCAAACATCTGGCCGCTCGGACCTTGGGCAAAGGCGTCGCCCTGCGATGTGTTGACCGCGTGGGTGTGCCCCGGCATCTCCGACAGAAGCAGCGTCACGGTCTCGCTTCCGCCCGTCTCGCCAAGATCGTGGAGCGACAGGCCGGGCCCCTGTCCGGGATGCATCGGCGCGCTGCCCTGGAGGTTGGGTAGCCCGAAGGTGCCCCTGCCATCGCCGCCGTAGGTGGTGCCGAGCAGCGAGAAGAGCGCCGTGTTCTGCGCGAGCGGCAGGAGCTGCCCATCGCAGAACGCCCAGCCCTTGGGCGCGAAGTTGAATGGGAAGATGCGGATCTCCGCGACAAATGGATCGGCCATAATGTCTCTCCTATGTCTGTGACGGGAAGATGCCGAACAGCGAGATGATGAAGCTGACGCACAGGTACGGCTGAACGTTGCTGTGCGGCTGGCTGCCGCCAACCGATCCGATCGCGCTCGCGCTCAGCGATGCGAAAGGAGCGTCGGTGCCATACGCCGTGATCGTCGCCGCAGCGCTTGTGGCGGGCGCGGTGCCTTGCGGCGTGGCCGCTGCGGCGAGGTTGGAGGAACCCAGCAGCGCGTGGCTGTGGGCCGGTAGCTGCGCCCCCGTCAGCGTGATCTGCTCGACCCCGCCCGCCTGGGCGAGCGTGAAGCCGTTGCCGAAGTGGATGGGCAGCCGCCCGCGCATGTCGGGCAGCCCAAAGCTGCTCTGCCCGTCGCCGCCGTAGGTGGTGCCGATCAGGTTAAACAGCGTCTCGTATTCTGAGATCGGCAGGAGCTGTCCTTCACAGAACTCCCAGCCGGCCGGGGCGAAGTTCCCGGCGAAGATGCGGATCTCGCCCACATAGGGTTGTGCCACTGCCAAACCTCCTCTAGGTCTGTGAAGGGAAGATGCCCTGGAGGGCGATACAGAAGTTCAGCACCAGGAACGGCTGCATGTTCAGGTGCGCCTGTGAGCCGCCAGTATTTGCGACGGCGTTGGGCGCCATCGCGACCAGATTGCTCGCCGGGGCGTAGAGCGAGGCTCCGCTCGACTGCGCCAGCAGCACATTCGGCGCGGGCGTGGCCGTGGTCGCGGCCGCGCTGGTCGCGTTAGCGACATGGGTGTGTGCGGGCACCTCGGCGATGCTCAGGGTATGGCCCTGCTCGCCCCCGCGCTCGCCCAGGGTGTGGCCGCTGCCGACGTGGATCGGCGTGCGGCTCTGGAGGTTGGGCAGGCCAAAGTTGACCCGCCCATCGCCGCCGTAGGTGGTGCCGAGCAGTGCGAAGAGCGCCTGGTTCTGGTTGATCGGCAGCAGCTGCCCGTTGCATTGCGCCCAGCCCTTTGGGGGGAAGCCAAAGCTAAAGACCCGGATTTCCGACAGGAATGGTTCGGCCATCGATTGATTCTCCTCGTGTTGGTGAAGAGGGGCATCAGCCCATACGCATCAAGGTTAGGGCTGCCGTCCTAAAAACCTGCTTTGTGTCGATGTTTTTTGCCAGCTTTGCTGGCAAAAAACATCGACACAAAGGGTTTTTTCGGGGGCCTGCGGCCCCCGCAGCCCCCGCTATGGCAGCGAGCAGGTGACGAAGCTGTCGCCGCTGATGTTGAGGACGCCATTGCCGGCCGGGTTCAGGCCGGAGACGTATGCCGCCGCCGCCGCCGCCGCCGCCGGCGATGGCGACAGCCCGTTGATCCCGAAGACATTGATCGTTGAGACTGTCCCCTGCTTGCGCAGGCCGATGCCGTTTGTGCCGCCGCTGCCGGCGCTGGTGTTGCCGGAGATGTTCACGAAGACCGTGTCGTTCGCGCTCGCCGTGTTGCCGGCGTCCACGCGGATGCCCGGCCGCACGCCGCTTAGCGGCGCGGCAACCGTGTTGTTCTGGATCTTGAACCGCGCGATGCCTGAGGTGCCGCGCCCAACCAGCAGGATGCCGTTGCCGTCGGTCTGGCTGATGGTGTTGTTGGTGACGGTCAGGGTCATGTCGGGTGTCCAGGCGTTGCCCGCCCCGGCCACGCCGTTCCCGCCGCCGATGCCGTTGGAGCCGAGCGTATTGTTCGCCACGATCCAGTTGCTGTCCACCGTGCCGGTCATGTCGGCGTAGCCGTTATTGCCGATCAGAATGGCCGTACCCCTGATGTTAGTGATCGGGTTGGCCGACGTGCCGTTGTTCGTGATGGTGACGTTGGTCTTGGTGCGCGATCCGCTGTTGCCGCCGGAGTTGGCCACGATGATCGCGCTGGTGTTCATGGGGTTCAGTGTGCTGTTGCCCGCGATTGCGTTGTTGGTAATCGCGACCACCTTGGTGGAGTCGCCGGGGACGCCGGCATGCGCGCCCGGCCCGGTCGGGTTCGAGTTGCCGATCGAGACCTGGATGCCGCCACCGCTCGGGAAATTCGCGATGGCATTGCCACTGATCGTGGCATTATCTAGGTTGAAGGCGGTGGACGCGTTGCCCGTGCCGACCAGGTTGATGCCGTATCCCTTCGACGTGGCGACATCGGCCGTGCTGGTGATCGTGTTGTTCGAGATAGTGGCGTTGGTCACGCTGCCGTTGTCGGACTGCACATCCAGCCCGCTGTAGTAGGCGTTGGTCAGCGTATTGCCAGTCACGGTCAGCGTGCCGTTGATATTGTTGCCAACGCTCGTGCCGCTGCCGTTGAAGGCGATGTTGGACTCAAAGGCCGTGTTGCCCGAGGCGTTGATCGTGCCATTGGTGAAGCTGAAGTTGGTGACCAGCGCCCCGTTGATGCCGTTATTGCCGGTGCTTTGAATGTTCATCTGATCGAGCGCGATGTTCTGAACATTCGAGAGCAGGATGCCGTCGTTCGTGATGTTCTGGATACTGCCGCCGGAGCTATTGTTGGCGCTGCCGCTATCGCCGGTCACGCTGAAGCTGCCGGTTGTGTTCGTCAGCGCGATGCCATTCGCGGCCCCGTTGGCGGAGACGCTGGTGAGCGAGAATGTACTACTATCGTCCGAGAGGCTGACGGCGACGCCGGTCGTGCTGGTCACGCCGACTTCGCTCACCGAGCCGCCGCTGATCGCGCCGGCCGGGTCGGTCAGGCCGGTGGCCGCGCCCGAGGAGATGTTCAGCCCCTTGATCGCGGCGTTGCCGGCCAGCGTCACGGTGCCCTGCACGGTCGGGCGCGTGCCGCCGATGCTCGGGCGGGCGATTGTCCCGGCGGGCGGGCTAATGCCCATCACCGCGTCGAAGCTCGCGCCGCTGAGGCCCTGGCCGACTAGCCACTCCCCGCTGTTCAAGCTGATGCCGCTGGCCGCTGTGCCGGTGTAGAGGAAGATGCGCTGGTTGGCACCATCGACGGCATCCGCCGCCGCCAGGCTGCTAAACGGGCTGGAGAGCCGACCATCGCCGTTCGCGGCGGCGGTCGGGTTGACGAACCAGATCACTGGACCGGCGATGGTGAAGGTCACGCTGGCGGGCGCGCTGCACGCCGCCGGCGCGGGGTTGCCGCTGTCGCAGATGGTGTAGGTAAAGCCGACGTTCCCGGTCACCCCCGGCGCCGGGTCGAAGTCGAAGGCGCCGCTGCTGGCGTCGGCGGTGACGGTGCCGACGCCGGCGATGGTGGCGTTGATCGTCCCGCCCGAGGGCGCGACGCCGTTGACGGTTCCGACGGTGAACGTGGCCGTGTAGCCGGCATCGCCGGTGTCAGGGTCGCTCGCGCCGACCAGCAGCCCGCTGGCGGCCACAACCGAGCGCTTCATGTTGGCCTGGATCGAGTTCGCCCCGTAGCTCTGGGCCTGCGCCGTCGGCGCGTCGTTCACCGGGCTCACGCTGATCGCAACCGTGCTCGTGTCGCTCAGCGCGCCGCCCGTGCCGGTGTTGCCCTGGTCGTTTGTGACGATCAGCAGCGCCTCGCTGCCCCTGGTCGCGTTGTAGTTCAGGCCGCCGCGGTAGGTGAGGCCGTTCAGCGCCGTGTTGATCGCGGTGATCGAGCCGGTCATATGAACCGACGCCTGTCCGTTGGCTGTGCCGTCGACGAAGGTCAGGCCGCTGGCCGAGGCCAGGGTCAGCGTGCCGTTCGCCACGTCCAGGCTCAGCTTCACCGCGCTGCTCCCGGCGTCCACGTCGGCGCTGCTGATCGCGTTGCTGTTGGCGGTTGAGAAGACCAGGTTGGTCTCCTCATTCACCGTCTGGGCGAGCGGCACCGTGTTCACCGGAGCGTCGTTGACGGCTGCGACCGTCACCTGGCGGCTGGCGATGTTGCTGTCGAGCGCGCCGTCGTTGACCTTGAAGGTGATCGTCCGCGCCGCCGTGCTGGGGTTGTCGCTGGCGTTGCCGAAGGTCACCGTGCGCAGGGCCGTCTGGTAGTCCGCCGGCGGAGCGCTGCCCGTCAGGGTCAGCACGCCGCTGACCGCGTTAAAGCTGCCGGTGATGCCGAGCTGGCTGGTGAAGGCCAGCACGTCCTGGCCGCTCTGGTAGCCCACGCTGATCGTGACGGTCGCGCCGGCCAGGTTGGGGCTGTCCGGGTCGCTCGCGGTCATGCTGGCCGTGACCGCCGTCGGAGCGTCGCCCTCGCTGAAGGCGAGCGGGCCGCCCTCGATGCTTGCCAGCGTCGGCGGGTCGTTGAGATTGTTGATCGTGATCGCGAACTGCTTCTCGGTGGACAGACCGCCGCTGTCGGTCGAGCGCACCCGGATGCTGTAGCTGCTCTTGGTCTCGAAGTCGAACATTGCGGTCGTCTGCAGCGTGCCGCCCACGATCTGGAACGAACCGTTGTCGCCGTCGCCCGTGCCGGCGACGAGCGCGTACGTGAAGCTGTCGCCCGTATCCGGGTCGGTCGTGCTGAACGCGCCGACCGTCGTGCCGACGGGCTGGTTCTCGTCCACATTCGCGCTCGCGAGCGCGATATCGGTCGGCGCCTCGTTGAGGTTGGTGATGCTAACCGTGAGCTGCTTCTCGCTGAACAGGCCGCCGCTATCGGTGGAGCGCACCCGGATGCTGTAGCCGCTCTTGGTCTCGAAGTCAAACATCGCGGTCGTCTGCAGCGTGCCGCCCGCGATCTGGAACGAGCCGTTGTCGGCGCTGCCTGTGCCTGACACGAGCGTATAGGTCTGCGTGTCGCCGGCATCGGGGTCGCTAGTGGTAAGCGTGCCGACCGTTGTGCCGCTGGGCTGATTCTCGGCCACACTGGCCGGCAAGAGCGCGATGTCGGTCGGTGCCTCGTTGAGGTTGGTGATGCTGATCGTGAACGGTTTCTCGCTGAACAGGCCGCCGCTATCGGTGGAGCGCACCCGGATGCTGTAGCTGCTCTTGGCCTCGAAGTCAAATGCCGCGTTCGTCTGTAGCGCGCTGCCCACAAGCTGGAACAAGCTGTTGTCGGCGCTGCCCGTGCCCGCCACAAGCGTATAGGTCTGCGTGTCGCCGGCATCCGGGTCGCTGGTGCTCAACGTGCCAACGGTCGTGCCGACGGGCTGGTTCTCAGCCACGCTGGCGTTCGACAGCGCGATGTCGGTCGGCGCCTCGTTGACATTAGTCAGGCTAATCGTGATCGTCGCGCTGCCGGAGGTCGGCGGCACGCCGTTATCGGTGGCCGTGACGGTCAGGCCGAACGTCGGCGTCGCCTCAAAGTCGAGCGCCGCGCTGTTGGCGACGGTGATCGCGCCGCTGTTGGCATCGATCACGAATGCCCCAGCGGTGTTGCCGGCCGTGAAGGCGAAGGTGATCGTCTGGCCCGAGTCTGGGTCGTGGGCGGTCACGGTGCCGACGGACGCGCCGTTCCCGCTATTCTCGGCGATGGCGAAGGCCGCCGGGGAGACCACCGGCGCCGCGTTGGGCGGGTTGACCGTGATGCTGACGGTCGCCGGGGCGGAGTCGAGCGCGGAGGATGCACCGTCGCCGCCGTCGGTCACCTTGTAGGTGAAGCTGTCCGGGCCGTTGTAGCCGCTCGCGGGCGTATAGACCACGCTGGCGCTGTCGGTATTGGGCGTCCCCGCGATGCAGGCACTACTGGCAATGCTGCCGAGTGCGCCGTGCGCCGGCGGCGTCACAATGCCGAAGGTGAGATCGCAGCTCTCGACGTCCGAGCCGCTCAGCCCGATCGTCACGGCCTTGTCCTGGTCGGTCGTCGCCGTCTGGCTGTTCGCGGTCGGCACATCGTTGACCGGGGCGACCGCGATGCTGACCGTGGCCAGGTTGGAGTCGGCCTGGAGGTCGTTGGCCTTGTAGGTGAAGCTGTCGGCGCCGTTGTAGTTGGCGCTCGGCGTATAGCTGAACGAGCCATTCGCGTTGAGCGTCAGCGCGCCGTGCGCCGGGCCGTTGACCAGCACGACGGTCAGCGGGTCATTCTCGACATCGGTATCATTACCGAGCACCCCGGGCCCCGCCGTGTTCAGGGTGGCATCCTCGTTAACCGCATACGCGTCATTCACTGCGACAGGCGCGTCGTTCACACAGGTGACGCGCACGCTGACGGTGGCGGTCGAGCCGCCGGGCGCGAGGGTATAGGTGAACGTATCCGGTGCTGTGCCGGGCGGGGTGTTACAGAAGTTTGGTTTGGGCTGATAGCTCAGGCCGGTGCCGCCGCCGGTGATGATGACCGTGCCGTTCGCCGGCTGGGCAACCGACGCGATACTCTGCGGGCCGCCATCGATATCGGTATCGTTGGCCAGCACGTTAATCGCAGTCGCCGGATCGTCCTCGGTCATGGCGGCGGTATCGTTCACGGCCACGGGGGGATCGTCGACGGCGTTGATCGTGATGCTAACGGTGGCCGGGGCCGAGTCGAGCGCCCCATCGTTCGCCTTAAAGGTGAAGCTGTCGGCGCCGTTGTCGTTAGCTGCCGGCGTGTAGGTCAGCGTGGCGCTACAGCTGCCGGATGCGCAGGTTGGCGCGCCGATCGCGCTCAGGCCCCCGTGGCTCGGGCCGGAGACAATCGTGAAGCTCAGGCTCGCGCTATCGATGTCGTTACCAGACAGGGTGATCAGCTTCGGCGTATCCTCGTTCGTGTTCACACCCTGGCCGCTGGCCGTTGGCGCGTCGTTGACGGGATTAACCGTGATGCTGACCGTCGCGAGATTAGACAGGGCGCTAAACGAATCCTGCGCCTTATAGGTGAAGCTATCGAGGCCGTTGTAGTTGGCGGCCGGCGCGTAGCTGAAGGAGCCACTCGCATTGAGCACCAGAGTGCCATGGGCTGTCGTAGCGATCAGAACCGCAGTGATCGGATTACCGTCAGGGTCGCTATCGTTTGCCAGAGCGCCGGGCGCGCTCACAGTGAGCGTCGTATCCTCGTTCACCGCATAGGTGTCGTTAGCGGCCAGCGGCGGCTGGTTCTTCGCCTCGTAGCCGTTGAGCGTCGTTAGCGGCGAGGTCTGGTTCGTGGCCGAGCCGATCTTCGCGATAACCGTCTTGCCTGTGCCAGCGGAAGCGGTGATCGTGACAGTGCTCCAGGTACCCAGCACCACGCTCGACAAGCAGTTCGCCGAGATCGAGCCTGAGCTGAACGACCCGGCGCTGGCGATGAAGCTGCCGCCGAGGGAGGATTGCGCTGCCTGTGGCGTAGCCGCCACGTTCATACGATTCTTGCCGCAGATCACGACAGTGTGGCCAGAGCTGCCGGTAATCGCCGAGTGGTTCGCTGCGGTCGCCGCAGGGCAGCGGCTACCGGACGTAGCGGGGCCACCATCGATGATCGCGTCGAGGATCTGCCAGGAATAGGCGGTAATTCCCAGGCCGAGCGGATCTGCCGTGGCCGTTGCCAGCAGGCTGGGGGTATCGAACTGGTTCGATTTGCTGACCACAACCTTCCACGCGCCGCTGCGGTCGGCGCTGCCGACGAGCGTGGTGGCCTTCACATGGAAGGTCGAAACACTCTGGCCGGGCTTGATGTCGTCGCTCGTGCTCTGGGCGCTGCGATAGCGGCACTTGTCATCGCTGCGCTGCGCGCTCCATCCTGCCGGTGCCGTCGGGCAGGCAACAATCGTCCACTGATTGGCCGGGCGGTCGATCTCGACCGCCCCGATCATCGCGCTGCTTCCCGTATTGTTGATCGTAAAGCTAAAGACCGTGCCGGTCGTATCGTTGAGGTATTGGATCTGTGGGTCGACATGCGCTGTAGCTGCGAACGCCGCGTTCTGTACGGCAAGAGAGGGCGAGAACTGGTTCTGTGGGTCAGCCGAAAGCGTGAGTGCGGCGGTTCCCGCCTGTACGTTATTCGTCGTGATGAGTAGCGCGATGGGGGCCAGCGCCATGAGGGCCAGCGCCATGCCCACGCCTGAGCGAATACGAGACCAGTACATCAAGACCTCCTGGATTGATAGGATTGTTAGGCAACGCGAGCGAGTTGATCAGGGCGCGGCAAAGCAATCCTTCATGAGGCTATCAGGCGGTTGAAGACGGCCTCGTAGTATCTGGCATCGCGATCTGGCGCCTGGGGTGTAATAAACACGGTAAAGCTGCCGATCCGAGTCTGCTCAACGTGATAGGTTCCCTGATTGAGGGGTTGTGCGGTCGGGCCACGGAACAGGAGCGAGAAGCTGTGCTCCTGCTGGGCGCTCGTTCCTGCGACCACTGGAAGGTCGCGCACATCCGCGAGCCGGAGCCATGTCCTCGCGCCGGCCGGCGGTATCACCACGAATATCTCGCCGAGATGCCCGGCGAATGTTGAGCGCATCAGTGTCTCGCCCGGCAGCTCGGGCAGCCAGCGCGACAACGCCAGCCGACCGCCGCCCGCAAGCAGCACACTGCCAGCCACAACGGCGCCAGCCCGTTTGAGGAAACCCCGACGCGAAAAATTGCCCGTTATGGGGCGCCATGCTGTCTGATTTTTTGTGGTGGACATGGCCCTCTATTCCTTGCCTGGAAGCACTCAGTGCTTCTTTTGCACACGCAGAAGCTGGCCATCGTCGCCACAAGAGCACCACAATGCGCTAACGACGAGGGCCTCGCATACGCCGCAATGCGCCATGTCCGGTACCGCGAAACCGCAAGCAGGCAGCACGAAATAGCGGCTCTGCCATAAGCAGGCTGCGGCGACAGCACGGCGAACGTTGGATCAGATCTTGATTACGGGCTAACTCTGCATCTGGAACGACGCTCTCCCCGCGCCGAACAGCCGTGTAGCTGCCCTTCTAGATCTTTGTGTATTTGATTACAAGTAACCGCATTGGGTAAGAGGCAGTATACACTATGCGTCAATGACGAAAAATTCATCTTCGGAGCAGCCGCTTCTCACGCCTCCAACTCTGGTGCCTATTTGAGAACCATCGAGGGTGTCATACGGAAGCTGGCGAGAGGGCGGCTCAGGCGCGATGTGCGGCTCAGGCGTTTCTGCTGGTACGCTGCGATCGGGAAGGGAACGCACGTCGCGCGCATGATCCACGGCCTTGGCCGCACTGCGTAACCCGTTGTGATGCCGTTGAACAACCCGCTCAAGGGCTTCACCCGCATGCTTGACGAGGTGGAAGCGGTCGGCAACCTGCACGGCCTTCAGTGCCCCAGTGCGTACCCCACGGGCGTATGCCCCGGCCGGATCCCGGGTGACAACCTCAATGCCAGGGTGCGCGCGAAGCCACGTGGCGGTCGTCTTGGCACGGCGGTCGGGGAGCATGCCGACGACAGTATGGGTTTCGCCATCGGTCAGGAGGGCAAGATCGCGGAGCGACGCATTCAGCCGAGCCGTACGCTGGGCGGCGGGCGCAATGAGCGGTGGCAGTCGCTCGCTGAACGTCGCGGCAGGGCAGCGCGTGTTCAGGCAGCGGGTGACCCTGCAGACCGCAGATGTGACCAACGAGCCACTCACATGGACCCGCGCCCATCAGTGGCGGCGACCCGTCCTTCGGGTCGCGCAGCGGCTCCCAGCGGATCGACTGCAGATCGGGGACGGCCGGGTCAAGGAACAGGCGCAGGCGCAGCACGCGCTCCTGGGCGGCGGTGGCCGCGCGGGCCT
>JBAXES010000051.1:0-13104 GCA_037140315.1 Chloroflexales bacterium | reverse complement strand
CAGTAGGAGCCCAGCTGGCTGGGCTCCTACTGGCGGGCGAACCTGCGCCTGATCGGGCCGTACCTGCTGATCTGGCTCTTCAGCTTCACGCTGCCGGCCGCCCTCGCCCCGTCCCTCAATCAGGTCAGCGTGCTCACCGGCTTCCCCCTGGGCTACTATATGGGCGCCCAGGGCTCGCTGATCATCTTCATCATGCTCGCCGTGCTCTTCAACTGGCGCATGCGCCGCCTCGACCGGGCCTATGGCCTGGAGGCCGTGATCGCGCCGGAGGAGCGCGACCGGCGCCGTCGCATCACCCGCGCCTATGTCGCCTTCACCGCCGGCTTCATCCTGCTAGTCATCGCCGTGGATCTGCTCGACGCCGCCCTGCACATCCCGCCGGGGGCGATCAGCTGGCTGTTCCTCACCCTCACCGTGGGCATCTACGCCGTGATCGGCATGCGCATGCGCACGAAGGATCTGGACGAGTACTACGTGGCCGGGCGGCGCGTGCCCGGCCTGTTCAATGGCCTGGCCACCGGCTCGGACTGGATGAGCGCCGCCTCCTTCATCAGCATGGCCGGCGCGCTCTACATCCTGGGCTACGAGGGCCTGGCCTACATCACCGGCTGGACCGGCGGCTACGTCCTGCTGATGCTGCTCCTCGCCCCGTACCTGCGCAAGTTCGGCCAGTTCACCATCCCCGACTTCATCGGCGCGCGCTACCCCGGCGCGGCCACCCGCGTGATCGCCGCCGTGATCAGCATCGTCATCAGCTTCACCTACGTGACCGCCCAGGTCACCGGGGTCGGCATCATCATGAGCCGCTTCCTCGGGGTCAACTATATGATCGGCGTGGTCGTCGGCATGGCGGCGGTGCTGTTCTGCTCATTCCTGGGCGGCATGAAGTCGATCACCTGGACCCAGGGCGTGCAGGGGATCATCCTGGTGATCGCCTATGTGGTGCCGGTGACCTGGATCTCGCTCAAGCTCACCGGCGTGCCGCTGCCGCAGCTCATGTACGGCGTCGCCCTGCGCCACATCGAGACGCTGGAGGCCGCCCAGGGCATCCAGAGCTACACCCAGCCCTTTAACGACTGGACGCCCTGGAACTTTGTGGCCCTGACGCTCTGCCTGATGCTGGGGACGGCCGGCATGCCGCACATCCTGGTGCGCTTCTACACCACCAGCACGGTGCAGGAGAGCCGCAGCAGCGTGGGCTGGGCCCTGGCATGGATCAGCGTGCTCTACCTGACCGCGCCGGCCTACGCGGCCTTCTCGCGCTGGGAGATCCTTCAGGATGTGGTCAACAAGCCCATCGCCGAGCTGCCCCAGTGGGCGGCGAACTGGTCGACCACCGGCCTGCTGACGATCGCCGACAGCGTGGCCGCCGGCGGGAACGGCGACGGGCGGCTCCAGTATGGCGAGCTGAAGATCGACCAGGACCTGGTGGTGCTGGCCACGCCCGAGATCGCCGGCCTGCCGGCCACGGTGGTGGCCCTCGTGGCGGCGGGCGGCATGGCCGCCGCCCTCTCCACCGCCGACGGGCTGCTGATGGTGATCGCCTCGGCGGTGGCCCACGATATCTACCACTGCACGCTGAACCCGCATGCCACCCAGGGCGAGCGGCTCTGGGTCGGGCGGATGATGATCCTGGCGGCGGCGATCCTGGCGGCCATTACGGCCATCCAGCGCCTGGCGATCATCGTGCAGATGGTGGCCTGGGCCTTCTCCCTGGCCGCGTCGAGCCTCTTCCCGGTGCTCGTGCTGGGCATTTTCTGGAAGGGCACCACCAGCCGCGGCGCCGCCGCCGGCATGATCTGCGGCACCGCCGCCACCGCCGCCTATATGGTGATGAGCTACACCTACCCCGGCTGGGGCGTGCTCGGGATCAGCCACAGCGCCGCCGGGATCTTTGGCGTCCCGGTGAACTTCTTCGTCACCTGGCTGGTCAGCCGCCTCGGCCCGCCGCCCTCGGCCGAGACCCAGGCCCTCGTCGACTCGCTGCGCCACCCGGCGGCGTGAGGCGTGAGGCGCGGCTTCGCCGCTCCCACACCCTCACCGTGCTACAGGGCCACAAACTGCACCCGATCGCCGGGGGTGAGGGCAGCGGGCGGGTCGGCCTGCGGGTCGAAGAGGCGCAGATCGGTGCGACCGATCAGGTGCCAGCCGCCGGGCAGCCGGGCCGGGTAGATCCCGCTCAGGCCAGCGGCGATAGCCACCGAGCCGGCGGGCACGGCGCTGCGGGGGGTGGGTCGGCGCGGGATGCGCAGGGCCTCGGGCAGCGGCCCGATGTAGGGGAAGCCCGGCGCGAAGCCGATCATCATCACCGGATACGGCCCGGCGGAGTGGAGCGCCACCAGATCGTCTGGGGCGAGGCCCAGCGCGCGCGCGGCGTCCTCCAGATCTGGCCCGACCGCACCGCCGTAGCGCACCGGTATTGTCACCACCCGCCCCACGCCCGCGCCGCCCGACCGCCCGGTCGCCAGCATGCGGCGCAGGCCCGCCTCAACATCGGCGTGGCTCACCGCGAGCGGGTCGAAGCAGACGAGCAGCGAGGCGATGGCGGGCACGGCGGCGCGCAGCCATGGCGGCTGGCCGGCCTCCAGGGCCGCCGCCAGATCCAGGGCGGCCCGGTTGGCGCCGACATCATCGCCGCCGGACTCCATCAGCAGGGCCGAGTCGCCCAGCGGGCGGAAGATCCATCGCATTGCCGCCTCCGGCGGGGGGGGGCCGCCTCAGCCCGCCCCAGTGCTAGGCCACATACAGCAAGATCGCGAGGAAGTGCAGGATGCTGCCGGCCAGCACAAACAGGTGCCAGATAGCGTGGTGGTAGGGCAGGCGGTGCCAGATGTAGAAGATCACGCCAAAGGTGTAGGAGAGGCCGCCAGCCGCCAGCAGGATGACGCCGGGCAGTGACAGGGCCTCCATCAGCGGGCGGGCCGCCACCACCACCGCCCAGCCCATGCCGATATACAGGCCGAGCGAGATCGCAGCGTGCCGGCGCAGCAGAGTCGTCTGGAAGCACACGCCGAATAGGGCCATGCCCCAGACGATGCCGAAGAGCGCCCAGCCCAGCGGGCCGCGCAGCGTCACCAGGGTGAAGGGCGTGTAGGTGCCGGCGATCAGCAGGAAGATCGCCGCGTGGTCGAAGACCCGCAGCACCTGGCTGACCCGAGGCCCCAGCACGCTGTGGTAGAGCGTGGAGAAGAGGTACAGGAAGATCAAAGTCGCCCCGTAGATGCTCACGCTGACGATGTGCCAGACGTCGCCGCGGATACTGGCGAACGCGACGAGGATCGCCAGCCCGGCGATCGCCAGGGCCGTGCCGATTCCGTGGGTCACCGCATTGGCGATGATCTCGCCCAAGGTGAACCTGCGCGCGGGCCTAACCTTCCGCATAGGATTCCTCTTTCATCGGCGTAACATCAGTACGCCCGAACCTCCACCCCGGCGGCGGCGAGGCCCTGGCGCAGGGCGGCGGCCCGCGCGGCGGCGTCCGGGGTGTCGCCGTGGATGCAGAGGGTGTCGGCCCACACCGACACCTGGAGGCCATCAGCGCTGAGGGCCAGGCCCTGGGTGGCGATGCCGACGGCCTGGGCCAGGTTGCGCGGCGGGTCGACGATCAGCGCGTCGGGGCGACGACGGCTGCGCAGGCTGCCGTCGGGCTCATAGGTGCGGTCGGCGAAGGCCTCGCGGGCCACCCGCAGCCCGGCGGCCTGCCCGGCGGCGATCAGGAATGAGCCGGCCAGCCCCACCAGCACCAGATCGCGGCTGAACCCGGCCACAGCGCGGGCGATGGCCTCGGCGATCGGCTCCCGGGCCGCCGCGTCGTTGTAGAGGGCGCCGTGGGCCTTTACGTGACGCAGCTCCACGCCCTCGGCGCGGGCGATCGCGTAGAGGGCGCCGATCTGGGCCAGCACCATATCCTCAACCTCGCCCGGCTCCATCGGGATGCTGCGCCGCCCGAAGCCCTGCATGTCGGGGTAGCCGGGGTGCGCGCCCACCGCCACGCCCAGCCCCTTGCACAGCCGCACCGTCTGCCGCATGGTCGCCGGGTCGCCGGCATGCCCGCCGCATGCCACGTTCGCCGAGGTGACGTGGGCGAGCACCGCCGCGTCATCGCCCATCGGCCACGGCCCGAAGCTCTCGCCACAATCGCAGTTTAGGTCGATAGATGGCATAACTGCCTCTGTGAAGTTAAGGGTTGAGGATTGAGCGTTGAGAAGATTATACTATTATACTATGAGGCGTCGCCACAGCGCGCGCCCCAGCGTGACAGGGCGAGCGCAACGTCCATAGGGCAGGGCTATGCCCCATGCGCATCAACGTTAGGGCTGTCGCCCTAAAAACCCGCGTTGTTTTGGCAGAAATGGCCAGCTTCGCTGGCCATTTCTGCCAAAACAACAAGAAATTCTGGGGGCCGCAGGCCCCCAATCCCCCGCTGCATGGCGTAACTTGATGCGCATGGGGCATAGCCCCAGACCCAACAAAAAAAGAACGTAGGGGCGGCTTCACCACGCCCACACCCCCACCGGCAGGCGCCGCAGGGCCAGCCCTGACACGCTGCGCTAGCTCTGCGGCGCCGCAGTTTTGCTGTGCTATACTTTCTTTAAACTGGCTTAACCATTTATGTAGACAAGGTTGCAGGCGCGCAGCGCCTGCGGAGGATCACGCACCATGGAGAGCACCCGCCCGCCGGATGTGACGCCCGAGTTTGACTCGTTCGAGCGCGACGACAAGCCCGCGCACGAGTGTGGCATCTTTGGGATCGTCGCCCCCGACGCAGATGTTGCGCGGCTGACCTTCTTCGGCCTCTACGCGCTCCAGCACCGCGGCCAGGAGAGCGCCGGCATCGCCGTGTCGAACGGCCGCGGGCTACGCTACTATAAGCAGATGGGCCTGGTCTCGCATGTGTTCAACGAGGACAACCTACGCCCCCTGGTGGGCCACTTCGCCATTGGCCACACCCGCTACTCGACCACCGGCTCCTCGAAGCTAGAGAACGCCCAGCCCTTTGTGGTCGAGAGCGCCCTCGGCCCTCTGGCCGTGGGCCACAATGGCAACCTGAGCAACGCGGCCGCCCTGCGTCGCGAGCTGCTGCAGCGCGGCGTGGGCCTCACCAGCACCAGCGACTCGGAGGTGATCACGCAGATGCTCGCCGGCGGCGAGGGCCGCACCTGGGAGGAGAAGCTGCGCGTCTTTATGGTGCGCGCCCAGGGCGCCTACTGCCTGACCGTGCTCACCCGCGACGCGCTCTTCGCTGTGCGCGACCCCTGGGGGCTGCACCCGCTCTGCCTGGGCCGGCTGGGCGAGGGCGGCTGGGTGGTGGCCTCTGAGAGCTGCGCCCTCGGCACGATTGGGGCCAGGTTTGTGCGCGAGGTGGAGCCCGGCGAGATCCTGATGCTCACCGAGGAGGGGCCGCAGGTGATCGCGCGCATGCCGGCGGCGAAGTCGGCCGCCTGCCTGTTCGAGTATATCTACTTCGCCCGCCCCGACAGCCTGCTCCAGGGGGCCTCGCTCCACGCCGTGCGCGTGTCGCAGGGCCGCGAGCTGGCCCGCGAGTCGCCCTGCGAGGCCGATGTGGTCATCCCGGTGCCCGACAGCGCCGTGCCCGCCGCGATCGGCTACGCCCAGGAGTCGGGCATCCCCTACAGCGAGGGCCTGATCAAGAACCGCTATATCGGGCGCACCTTCATCCAGCCCGACGACCAGCTGCGCAAGGTGGGCATCTCGCTGAAGTTCAACGCGCTGGCCGAGAACCTGGCCGGCAAGCGGGTGGTGCTGATCGACGACAGCATTGTGCGCGGCAACACCTCCGGCCCGATCGTGCGCCTGCTGCGCGATGCCGGGGCCACCGAGGTACACATCCGGGTCTGCTCGCCACCTATCCGCCACCCCTGCTTCCTCGGCGTCGATATGGCCTCCTACCCCGAGCTGATCGCCCACCGCATGAGCATCCCCGAGATCCGCACGTACCTCGGCGCTGATAGCCTGGCCTACCTGAGCCTCGACGGCCTGATCCGCTCGACCCGCCGCGAGCCGGGGAACTTCTGCAAGGGCTGCTTTATCGGCGAGTACCCGGTGGATATTGAGGCGGTGGATAAAGAAGTGTTTGAGATGAGGTAGACAAGGTTTCAGAGGAGCCGGTCTCACCCGCACTTGACCGTTCGGCGGTCAGCCCGCCAGCCCACCAGCCCGCCACAATGGCGGGCTGGTGGGCTGGCGGGTTGTAAAGCCCAAACCGTCGATCCTGAATCCTCCCTTAACGTGCACATAATGGGCGCTTAATCATATACCTCTATCGGTATCATAATCGGGTGCTATAATACGCGCATTGTGTTCGCGTCAAACATACAGCCGAGCCACGCCGCTCACCGGTGCATGCTCCGCGGGGCTGCCTCCGCGGGGCGGGTTCTTTTTCTGATGCTGGCGCGGGCGCACAGATTCTCCGCTACCTGACTAAGGAGCAACACCGTGTCTCGTACCGACAATGAGCAGGCGAAGTCGATCTCGCGCCGCCAGTTTCTCCGCCTGAGCGCGCTGACTGGCATGGGCACCGTCCTGGCCGCATGCGGCCAGGACGGTGCCCATGCCAGTCAGCGCGCTCAGGCGGAGAAACTGGCGGCGCGAGATCGACTTCGCCTGCTCATTGTCGGTACGAGACACGGTGTTGCTCCTTAGTCAGGTAGCGGAGAATCTGTGCGCCCGCGCCAGCATCAGAAAAAGAACCCGCCCCGCGGAGGCAGCCCCGCGGAGCATGCACCGGTGAGCGGCGTGGCTCGGCTGTATGTTTGACGCGAACACAATGCGCGTATTATAGCACCCGATTATGATACCGATAGAGGTATATGATTAAGCGCCCATTATGTGCACGTTAAGGGAGGATTCAGGATCGACGGTTTGGGCTTTACAACCCGCCAGCCCACCAGCCCGCCATTGTGGCGGGCTGGTGGGCTGGCGGGCTGACCGCCGAACGGTCAAGTGCGGGTGAGACCGGCTCCTCTGAAACCTTGTCTACCTCATCTCAAACACTTCTTTATCCACCGCCTCAATATCCACCGGGTACTCGCCGATAAAGCAGCCCTTGCAGAAGTTCCCCGGCTCGCGGCGGGTCGAGCGGATCAGGCCGTCGAGGCTCAGGTAGGCCAGGCTATCAGCGCCGAGGTACGTGCGGATCTCGGGGATGCTCATGCGGTGGGCGATCAGCTCGGGGTAGGAGGCCATATCGACGCCGAGGAAGCAGGGGTGGCGGATAGGTGGCGAGCAGACCCGGATGTGTACCTCGGTGGCCCCGGCATCGCGCAGCAGGCGCACGATCGGGCCGGAGGTGTTGCCGCGCACAATGCTGTCGTCGATCAGCACCACCCGCTTGCCGGCCAGGTTCTCGGCCAGCGCGTTGAACTTCAGCGAGATGCCCACCTTGCGCAGCTGGTCGTCGGGCTGGATGAAGGTGCGCCCGATATAGCGGTTCTTGATCAGGCCCTCGCTGTAGGGGATGCCCGACTCCTGGGCGTAGCCGATCGCGGCGGGCACGGCGCTGTCGGGCACCGGGATGACCACATCGGCCTCGCAGGGCGACTCGCGGGCCAGCTCGCGGCCCTGCGACACGCGCACGGCGTGGAGCGAGGCCCCCTGGAGCAGGCTGTCGGGGCGGGCGAAGTAGATATACTCGAACAGGCAGGCGGCCGACTTCGCCGCCGGCATGCGCGCGATCACCTGCGGCCCCTCCTCGGTGAGCATCAGGATCTCGCCGGGCTCCACCTCGCGCACAAACCTGGCCCCAATCGTGCCGAGGGCGCAGCTCTCAGAGGCCACCACCCAGCCGCCCTCGCCCAGCCGGCCCAGGCAGAGCGGGTGCAGCCCCCAGGGGTCGCGCACAGCGAAGAGCGCGTCGCGGGTGAGCACGGTCAGGCAGTAGGCGCCCTGGGCGCGCACCATAAAGACGCGCAGCTTCTCCTCCCAGGTGCGGCCCTCGCCGCCGGCGAGCATCTGCGTGATCACCTCCGAGTCGCTGGTGCTGGTGAGGCCCACGCCGCGCTGCAGCAGCTCGCGACGCAGGGCGGCCGCGTTGCTCAGGTTGCCATTGTGGCCCACGGCCAGAGGGCCGAGGGCGCTCTCGACCACAAAGGGCTGGGCGTTCTCTAGCTTCGAGGAGCCGGTGGTCGAGTAGCGGGTGTGGCCAATGGCGAAGTGGCCCACCAGGGGGCGTAGGTTGTCCTCGTTGAACACATGCGAGACCAGGCCCATCTGCTTATAGTAGCGTAGCCCGCGGCCGTTCGACACGGCGATGCCGGCGCTCTCCTGGCCGCGGTGCTGGAGCGCGTAGAGGCCGAAGAAGGTCAGCCGCGCAACATCTGCGTCGGGGGCGACGATCCCAAAGATGCCACACTCGTGCGCGGGCTTGTCGTCGCGCTCGAACGAGTCAAACTCGGGCGTCACATCCGGCGGGCGGGTGCTCTCCATGGTGCGTGATCCTCCGCAGGCGCTGCGCGCCTGCAACCTTGTCTACATAAATGGTTAAGCCAGTTTAAAGAAAGTATAGCACAGCAAAACTGCGGCGCCGCAGAGCTAGCGCAGCGTGTCAGGGCTGGCCCTGCGGCGCCTGCCGGTGGGGGTGTGGGCGTGGTGAAGCCGCCCCTACGTTCTTTTTTTGTTGGGTCTGGGGCTATGCCCCATGCGCATCAAGTTACGCCATGCAGCGGGGGATTGGGGGCCTGCGGCCCCCAGAATTTCTTGTTGTTTTGGCAGAAATGGCCAGCGAAGCTGGCCATTTCTGCCAAAACAACGCGGGTTTTTAGGGCGACAGCCCTAACGTTGATGCGCATGGGGCATAGCCCTGCCCTATGGACGTTGCGCTCGCCCTGTCACGCTGGGGCGCGCGCTGTGGCGACGCCTCATAGTATAATAGTATAATCTTCTCAACGCTCAATCCTCAACCCTTAACTTCACAGAGGCAGTTATGCCATCTATCGACCTAAACTGCGATTGTGGCGAGAGCTTCGGGCCGTGGCCGATGGGCGATGACGCGGCGGTGCTCGCCCACGTCACCTCGGCGAACGTGGCATGCGGCGGGCATGCCGGCGACCCGGCGACCATGCGGCAGACGGTGCGGCTGTGCAAGGGGCTGGGCGTGGCGGTGGGCGCGCACCCCGGCTACCCCGACATGCAGGGCTTCGGGCGGCGCAGCATCCCGATGGAGCCGGGCGAGGTTGAGGATATGGTGCTGGCCCAGATCGGCGCCCTCTACGCGATCGCCCGCGCCGAGGGCGTGGAGCTGCGTCACGTAAAGGCCCACGGCGCCCTCTACAACGACGCGGCGGCCCGGGAGCCGATCGCCGAGGCCATCGCCCGCGCTGTGGCCGGGTTCAGCCGCGATCTGGTGCTGGTGGGGCTGGCCGGCTCATTCCTGATCGCCGCCGGGCAGGCCGCCGGGCTGCGGGTGGCCCGCGAGGCCTTCGCCGACCGCACCTATGAGCCCGACGGCAGCCTGCGCAGCCGTCGTCGCCCCGACGCGCTGATCGTCGACCCGCCGCGCAACCTGGCCCAGGCCGTCGGCATCGCCACCCAGGGCCTGGCCCTCAGCGCTGATGGCCTCCAGGTGTCGGTGTGGGCCGACACCCTCTGCATCCACGGCGACACCCCGGACGCCGCCGCGCGGGCCGCCGCCCTGCGCCAGGGCCTCGCCGCCGCCGGGGTGGAGGTTCGGGCGTACTGATGTTACGCCGATGAAAGAGGAATCCTATGCGGAAGGTTAGGCCCGCGCGCAGGTTCACCTTGGGCGAGATCATCGCCAATGCGGTGACCCACGGAATCGGCACGGCCCTGGCGATCGCCGGGCTGGCGATCCTCGTCGCGTTCGCCAGTATCCGCGGCGACGTCTGGCACATCGTCAGCGTGAGCATCTACGGGGCGACTTTGATCTTCCTGTACCTCTTCTCCACGCTCTACCACAGCGTGCTGGGGCCTCGGGTCAGCCAGGTGCTGCGGGTCTTCGACCACGCGGCGATCTTCCTGCTGATCGCCGGCACCTACACGCCCTTCACCCTGGTGACGCTGCGCGGCCCGCTGGGCTGGGCGCTCTTCGGCATCGTCTGGGGCATGGCCCTATTCGGCGTGTGCTTCCAGACGACTCTGCTGCGCCGGCACGCTGCGATCTCGCTCGGCCTGTATATCGGCATGGGCTGGGCGGTGGTGGTGGCGGCCCGCCCGCTGATGGAGGCCCTGTCACTGCCCGGCGTCATCCTGCTGGCGGCTGGCGGCCTCTCCTACACCTTTGGCGTGATCTTCTACATCTGGCACCGCCTGCCCTACCACCACGCTATCTGGCACCTGTTTGTGCTGGCCGGCAGCATCCTGCACTTCCTCGCGATCTTGCTGTATGTGGCCTAGCACTGGGGCGGGCTGAGGCGGCCCCCCCCCGCCGGAGGCGGCAATGCGATGGATCTTCCGCCCGCTGGGCGACTCGGCCCTGCTGATGGAGTCCGGCGGCGATGATGTCGGCGCCAACCGGGCCGCCCTGGATCTGGCGGCGGCCCTGGAGGCCGGCCAGCCGCCATGGCTGCGCGCCGCCGTGCCCGCCATCGCCTCGCTGCTCGTCTGCTTCGACCCGCTCGCGGTGAGCCACGCCGATGTTGAGGCGGGCCTGCGCCGCATGCTGGCGACCGGGCGGTCGGGCGGCGCGGGCGTGGGGCGGGTGGTGACAATACCGGTGCGCTACGGCGGTGCGGTCGGGCCAGATCTGGAGGACGCCGCGCGCGCGCTGGGCCTCGCCCCAGACGATCTGGTGGCGCTCCACTCCGCCGGGCCGTATCCGGTGATGATGATCGGCTTCGCGCCGGGCTTCCCCTACATCGGGCCGCTGCCCGAGGCCCTGCGCATCCCGCGCCGACCCACCCCCCGCAGCGCCGTGCCCGCCGGCTCGGTGGCTATCGCCGCTGGCCTGAGCGGGATCTACCCGGCCCGGCTGCCCGGCGGCTGGCACCTGATCGGTCGCACCGATCTGCGCCTCTTCGACCCGCAGGCCGACCCGCCCGCTGCCCTCACCCCCGGCGATCGGGTGCAGTTTGTGGCCCTGTAGCACGGTGAGGGTGTGGGAGCGGCGAAGCCGCGCCTCACGCCTCACGCCGCCGGGTGGCGCAGCGAGTCGACGAGGGCCTGGGTCTCGGCCGAGGGCGGCGGGCCGAGGCGGCTGACCAGCCAGGTGACGAAGAAGTTCACCGGGACGCCAAAGATCCCGGCGGCGCTGTGGCTGATCCCGAGCACGCCCCAGCCGGGGTAGGTGTAGCTCATCACCATATAGGCGGCGGTGGCGGCGGTGCCGCAGATCATGCCGGCGGCGGCGCCGCGGCTGGTGGTGCCCTTCCAGAAAATGCCCAGCACGAGCACCGGGAAGAGGCTCGACGCGGCCAGGGAGAAGGCCCAGGCCACCATCTGCACGATGATCGCCAGGCGCTGGATGGCCGTAATGGCCGCCAGGATCGCCGCCGCCAGGATCATCATCCGCCCGACCCAGAGCCGCTCGCCCTGGGTGGCATGCGGGTTCAGCGTGCAGTGGTAGATATCGTGGGCCACCGCCGAGGCGATCACCATCAGCAGCCCGTCGGCGGTGGAGAGGGCGGCGGCCATGCCGCCCGCCGCCACGAGGGCCACCACCGTGGCCGGCAGGCCGGCGATCTCGGGCGTGGCCAGCACCACCAGGTCCTGGTCGATCTTCAGCTCGCCATACTGGAGCCGCCCGTCGCCGTTCCCGCCGGCGGCCACGCTGTCGGCGATCGTCAGCAGGCCGGTGGTCGACCAGTTCGCCGCCCACTGGGGCAGCTCGGCGATGGGCTTGTTGACCACATCCTGAAGGATCTCCCAGCGCGAGAAGGCCGCGTAGGCCGGCGCGGTCAGGTAGAGCACGCTGATCCATGCCAGGGCCCAGCCCACGCTGCTGCGGCTCTCCTGCACCGTGCTGGTGGTGTAGAAGCGCACCAGGATGTGCGGCATGCCGGCCGTCCCCAGCATCAGGCAGAGCGTCAGGGCCACAAAGTTCCAGGGCGTCCAGTCGTTAAAGGGCTGGGTGTAGCTCTGGATGCCCTGGGCGGCCTCCAGCGTCTCGATGTGGCGCAGGGCGACGCCGTACATGAGCTGCGGCAGCGGCACGCCGGTGAGCTTGAGCGAGATCCAGGTCACCGGCACCACATAGGCGATCACCAGGATGATCCCCTGCACGCCCTGGGTCCAGGTGATCGACTTCATGCCGCCCAGGAATGAGCAGAACAGCACCGCCGCCATGCCGACGACCACGCCGATCATATAGTTGACCCCGAGGAAGCGGCTCATGATGATGCCGACCCCGGTGACCTGGGCGGTCACGTAGGTGAAGCTGATGACGATGCTGATCACGGCGGCGATCACGCGGGTGGCCGCGCCGGGGTAGCGCGCGCCGATGAAGTCGGGGATGGTGAACTGGCCGAACTTGCGCAGGTACGGGGCGAGGAGCAGCATCAGCAGGACGTAGCCGCCGGTCCAGCCGGTGATGTAGGCCAGGCCCTCGTAGCCCAGGATGTAGAGCGCGCCGGCCATGCTGATGAAGGAGGCGGCGCTCATCCAGTCCGAGCCGGTGGCCAGGCCATTGAACAGGCCGGGCACGCGCCGCCCGGCCACGTAGTACTCGTCCAGATCCTTCGTGCGCATGCGCATGCCGATCACGGCGTAGATGCCCACGGTGAGGGTGAGGAACAGCCAGCTGATCGCCCCCGGCGGGATGTGCAGGGCGGCGTCGAGCAGATCCACGGCGATGACTAGCAGGATGAAGCCGGCGGTGAAGGCGACATAGGCGCGGGTGATGCGACGGCGCCGGTCGCGCTCCTCCGGCGCGATCACGGCCTCCAGGCCATAGGCCCGGTCGAGGCGGCGCATGCGCCAGTTGAAGAGCACGGCGAGCATGATGAAGATGATCAGCGAGCCCTGGGCGCCCATATAGTAGCCCAGGGGGAAGCCGGTGAGCACGCTGACCTGATTGAGGGACGGGGCGAGGGCGGCCGGCAGCGTGAAGCTGAAGAGCCAGATCAGCAGGTACGGCCCGATCAGGCGCAGGTTCGCCCGCCAGTAGGAGCCCAGCCAGCTGGGCTCCTACTG
>JBAXES010000050.1:0-13128 GCA_037140315.1 Chloroflexales bacterium | reverse complement strand
TCGCCGGCCAGCCAATGTGGTCACAAATTGCCTCTTGACATTTCACCACAGGTCTATGACAAGGTGTCAGGTGTCAGGTGTCAGGTGTCAGGTTTTAGAGGGGAGCGATGCTACGCTGGAACCTAACACCTGAAACCTGGAACCTGGAACCTAACACCTGAAACCTGAAACCTGCCACAGTGGCGCGTCCAGGCCCTCGACAAAGGGCGAGGGGTTGTCGGCGGCGGCGCAGACCAGCAGGGCGCGCATGGCCCGCGAGCAGCCGACGTAGAACAGCCGGCGCTGCTGGTCGCGCACCACCGCCTGCTCCTCCTCGGGCAGTTGGCTAAGGGTGTGGGGCAGGCTGCCCGCCTCTAGCCGGGCGATTGCCACCATGGGGAACTCCAGGCCCTTGGCGGCGTGCAGGGTGAGCACCTTGACCACCGGCTTGCGCAGGTCGATCGCCTTGCCCTCCATGAACTCGGCGGGCGTGCCGGTGTGGGCCAGGCGGGAGGCGATGCGCTGGGCGAGCTGCTTGCTGTGGCAGAGCACCGCCCCGGCGTGGATGGGCAGGCGCAGCTCGCGGGCCGCCGCCACGAAGAAATCGCGGATCGCCGTGGCCTCGCCGTCGCCGCCCCGGGCGAACCGCAGCGTGGGCGCACCGCCGTGATGGGCCGCCGACTCCTGGGCCACGCTCTCGTCGTCGCCCGCGCCGGTGCCCTGGAGGATGGCCGCGCAGGCGGCGGTGATCTCGGCGGTGTTGCGGTAGTTGCGGCGCAGCAGCACGCTGCGCCCGCGCACGCTCAGGTCGCTGTGGATGGCCTTCCAGCTGAAGCCGCGCTGGTAGAGCGACTGCGAGGCGTCGGCGGTGAGGTAGATGCCCTGGGGCGAGGCGACCGATGCCAGCAGGAAGCGCAGGGCCACCGGCGAGAGATCCTGGGCCTCGTCGATCACCAGGGACTGGTAGGGCCGCGCGGTGTCCGCCTCGGCTAGGGCCAGGGCCTGGCGGCGCATACGCTCCCACGTCGTCAGGCCCTGACGATCCAGGTCGGCGGCCCAGGCCTCGTACACCGCCCAGAGCGCCTCGCGCACGTTCGCCCGCAGCGGCACCCCGCGCCCGCGCCGCTCCAGGGCCAGGTAGGCATCGCGGCTGGCGATGCCCCGGGCGTCGATCACATCGCACAGCTCTTCGCGCAGGTAGTCCAGCCCCAGCTTGCGCAGCACCTCCAGGCGCACCTTGCGGTCGAAGACGTTGGCCGCCGGGATGTCAGCGCTGTCCAGGGCGCGCTCCAGGGCGTCCTCAAGCTGCCCGTCGGTGGCGAAACGTGGCCGCCCGTAGACCTGGACGTAGCGGCGCATGATCACCGCGTCGACCGTGTTCACCTCGACGCCACGAGCAGCCGGGGGCGCGCCGAGCAGCCGCTCCAGCAGCTGCTCGGAGTAGCCGACCAGGGCGTTGGTGTAGGTGGTGAAGAGCACCGTCGTGCGCCCGGCCTCCACCAGCCGGGCGGTGCGGTAGATCGCCAGCACCGACTTGCCGGTGCCCGGCCCGCCCTTCACCAGCGCCGGCCCGTCGAGGGCGGTCTCCAGGATGCGCTGCTGGTCGGCGTCGAGCCTGAGCAGGAAGGCGGTCAGCTCGCCCTCGATGTAGCGATCGAGGTCCTCCGGCTCGGGCAGCACATACTCGGGCTGGCGCGCGATCTCGACGATGCTGCGCGGGAAGAGGATGTCGCAGACCCGGTCGAAGAGCAACACCGGCAGATCGGCCACCAGCAGATCATCCTCGGTCGTAGACTGGAGCAGGGCCGGCCAGTGGTGATCAGGGATCTGCCACTGGCGCAGCAGCTCATCGCTGATCACGACCGGCAGCGGGCGCGGCTCCAGTGATGGTGCCGCCGCCGGCTCAGGGGCCAGCAGGCGCGCGTCCGCCTCGTCGTCGGAGGTCAGGGGCTCGTCAACGACAGCGTAGACGCCCAGCTCATCAGCGATGCGCCCTGCGGAGATCGCGGCCGGCAGCTCCGTGGCGACAAGATCGGCGGGCGGCACCGTCTCAGGCGCGGCGAGGTCGGGGAGGTCATCGGCGTAGGTGCGGTCGTCGCGCTTGCGCACACAGAGCAGCTTGACCCAGCCGTCGCCGAAGCTGTAGAAGAGCCGGTAGCTGCCGATGCGCGCGCGGTAGATCGGCGGCTTGTGGTCGCCGATCTTCTTCGCGTCGCCCTGGGCCGAGATCGGGTCGCGCTCGATCACCTTGACCTTCTGGGTCACCCGCCGGCTCACCTCCGCCGGCAGGCCGAGCAGCTCGTTGAGGAAGGTCGGCGGGGCGATCAGGTTCCACTTCGCCATCGGCTAGTCTCCCATCTCGGCCACCGCCAGTACCTCACGCTCGATGTAGGCGCAGAGTGCAACCGGGTCGGTGAAGAAGCGGTAGCCGGCCTGGTTGACGACCTCCTCAACCTCTTCGCCCTCGTTGAGCAGCAGGGCGATCGGCTGGCTCAGGCCCTCCTGAACACCGCGCGGCCAGGCCAGGTCGATCACCGCC
Source organism: Chloroflexales bacterium (assembly GCA_037140315.1). Taxonomy (GTDB): domain Bacteria; phylum Chloroflexota; class Chloroflexia; order Chloroflexales; family Chloroflexaceae; genus Oscillochloris. Next base: position 10,610 of record JBAXES010000050.1, on the reverse strand, counting down.
AGCGGCGCGCCGCTCTCCGGGTGGGATAGCTCGTAGAGCTCCTCGCCGCGCGGCAGGCCCTGAGCCTCGACCCAATCGTTGCACGTGCGGATCTGCTCCAGCTCCTCCCCATCGGCCCCGCCGGGGATGGTGAGCACCAGCGCCTGCGCCCGCTCTAGAGCTGGCTCAGACACCGGCTCGCTGCTCGCAGATCCGGTGATCAGGCTATCGAGAAAGCCGTTTGCGGCCTGGGCCAGCAGCTCACGCCGGGCGGCCAGGAAGTCGCGGAAGCGGTCAATGTGCCAGAGTTCACGATCCATCGGTACCCACTGCGACGTTAGGGCACCAGGGTATTTCGACTCGACTTCGACAAAGTACTCTGCCGGGTCACGGTCGCTGATCTCCAAGTTGGCGGTCTGGGTCAGGAAGCAGAAGTTCGCCAGCGCATTGACTTCGCCCTGCTTATAGCCATGCTTGTAGAGCCGTGCCTTGGGGAAGATGTGGTGTACCTGAAGGCTACTGGTCTTGCCGAGCATATTGGCGTTCAGCTCAAGCCCGCCGTAGCCCCAGTCGTGCGCCTTGAGCGTGCGGGTGAGTAAGTAGAGCATCGGGTAGAAGCGCGCGCCCATGCTATTGCCAGCGAAGTCGTCAGGACGGATGCGTAGATCGCCGCGCGAGCGATGGAGGATGCTGATCAGCCCGTCAAGTGGATTGGCTGCTTCCTCCATGACCTTGATGTCCGCGTTCATGACAGACTCGGTGGAGCCAGCGTAGCGACCCCAGAGGAAGGCGTGGATGTAGAAGTAGAGCAGCTGATTCTGATCGTGGATATTGTTGAGGGCACCGCTGTGCGTCGTCAGCAGCCGAGTCATCACTGGGAAGGCGTAGCGGCTGCCGAGAACGCGGTGGTGATCGAGGCCCAGGCGCGCCGAGAGCAGGTTGAGGAGGTGATTGACGTGTTGCTCGACCTGCTTGAGCCCCTGCTGGAAGGTGGGCACCGGCATATTGGCCAAGCCGGTGAAGAGCGCCTGGCCCGTTGTGACCGTGGTGATATTGCGCAGCAGCCAGTCAAGGTCGAAGAGGAACCCGGCCTTCGCCCAGCCATCGAGCCGGCGGTGCAGCTCATCGCGGGCATCGGGCCAGCTGGCGCAGATCTTGGCGAGGGCAAGGTCGCCCTTGGAGAGCTTGGTGCCGCCGCTGTTCACCTTGTTGAAGATCTCGACCACGATGTCAATCGTCTTCTCTTCACCAGTGACTTGCTCGATATGCAGGTCGATATTTTTAATATCCGCCAGGGCAGTCAGCCGATTTACATAGAGGGTCATGCGATCATTGTCCCCGCCGGTGACGGCAACCAGCTTCCCATAGAAGTGACCGAAGCTCTTCTGAAGCAGCTCCGTGACGCTTACCCAGAGCGGGTTATCCTTCATCTCCAGCGGCGAGTAGAACTTGAACGCCTCGGTATCGACATTGAAGAAAAGGTCAAGGAAGGGCTTGTCTTTACGCTGGCGCTCGTAGAAGGCAGGCGCCTTCCCACGGATGACACCGTAGAGCGAGGTGACACGCTGCTGGCCATCGAGGATGAGTTCGACATAGCCAGGCTGAAGGGGCTGGTCGCCTTTCGCGTGGGCACCCTCGGTACGAGTCTTCCAGATCAGCAGGCCACCCACCGGGTAGCGCCGGTAGAGCGAGGCGATGAGATCACGAACTTGGTCGCGGCTCCAGACGTAGCCACGCTGGAACTCGGGCAGAGCCATCGAGCCAAGGTCGATTTGGGATAGGATGGTGCTGATCTGCATGGGGGCTCCTTGAACAAAGAGGGCTGAGTCTAGATATGAGATGGCTGGTTCTAGAGCAGGCGATGCCCCGGCGGAGAGACACCCGAGGAAACAGGCTATTTCTAGTCATTATATGTCAGTTATAGAGCATGAACATGCAAAGGGGTTTCGGATTTTGGCGGATCTCCGAGACGGCATGCGGATCGCCGTAGCTCATTATCGGCCCAGGCAGACACCTGCGATTCTCCTATGCTACAATGAGCGAAGCCCCACAGCCGGGAGCGGAGAGGATCGCCGATGAGTCTGACTGTTGAGCCACAGCCGATCCCGCTGACCACCACGCCTGACGGCGCGGTGCGCGTCAGCGGAACCCGCGTGCCGCTGGAGACCGTGGTGCGCGCCTTTCATCAGGGTGCGACGCCAGAGGAGATCGTGCAGGACTTCTCCACCCTGACCCTTCCCCCGTCTACGCGGTGCTGGCCTACTACCTCGCCCACCGCCCGGAGGTGGATGCGTATGTGGCCGAGCGCGCCACGCGCAGCGCGGCATCCCGCGCCGCGCATGAGGTGGGCTTTGACCCAACGGGTATCCGCACCCGCCTGCTCGCGCGCCAGACGGCAGCTGTATCTCCCGCTACGATGATCGCGGTGCCGCCTAGATCGGCATCGTATCAACATCCACCGGAGGCGCATCGAGGGGGATGACCATCCGTGTCAGTGTCCCGTCGCGCCCCAGGCGCAGGATCGTTGCCGCACAGGGCTTATCTGCGGGGAGCGCCTTGAGCGCCACCGTGTAGCTATCGCTATCGGCCACGGTGGTCTGGCCCAGGGCGATCACAATGTCGCCAACCTGAAGGCCGGCGAGTTGGCTGCGGCTGTTGGGATAAACATTGTAGATATACTGCCCAGCCTCGACGCCGAGCGCGATGCTCTGCCGGGTGAATGCCTGGGCGGTGGTCGCGTACTGGGCGGCGGTCGGATCGCTGGCCGAGAACATTTTGCCGTACTGCGCGAAGGCCGCCACCGCCGCGTCCGTCTCGCCCCGCTTGCGTAGCGAGATGGCTTTGCCGACCACCTGATCCCATGTGTCGCCAGGGTTGATCTGGAGCGCTTCGACGAGGAGCTGCTGGCTCTGCTCAAGCAGGCCCCGCCGCTCGTCGATCAGCTTCTGCGCGCTGTCGACCAGCGCCTGAAGCTGTGGGTTGATCGCCTCCTCGGCGATCAGCGTCCGCGGCTCCAGGTGCTGTAGCTGGCCAAGCTGGGTGTTCGCGCTGGCCGGATCGTAGCTCAGGCTGTGGAGCACCATGAGTCCGCTCAGGTGCATGACGGCAGCGCTGTTTTCGAGCCGGCGCCGGTCAAGGTCGGCGAGCTGCGCGTAGTAGCTGATCGCCTGCGGCTGGTCCGGCTTCTGCTTCACCAGCTGGCCCAGCGTTGTGAGCAGCTCATCACAGTAGCTCTGCGTGACTTGGACGATGGCGTAGAAGTTCTGCACCGCTGTCGGGTCAGCGCGGCTCGCGATCAGATTCTGGACGAAGGTGGCGCCCATAGCGGGGTGCAGCGGTCGCATGGCGAGACTCTGCCTCAGCTCAGCGATCTGGGCCGTGCCGATGAGCACGCGCTGGCTGGTGGCCGCCTCGGGCTTCACCATGATCGACATCGTGGTAGCGACGAAGCCGAGCTGTTGATCGGCGTTGGTGATATTGGTCAGGACATCGGCGGCGATGGCCTGGTTCGTCTGCTGGAGCTGGGTCGCACCGGATGATCGGATCGCGACGATCACGACAACCACCAGGGCGGCGATCAGCGCCAGCCCGCCGCCGAGCATCAGAAAGCGACGCCGGCCTGGGCCGGCGTCGCCGAGGTTGACGGTGAGCTTGATCTGGCTGCCGCCGACCACGTCGCCGATGGTCACATCGCCAAGCTGGTTGCCGGAGCCGAAAGAGACGAGCGCGCCGTCGCTGGGAACCTGTTTGCCAGCCAGGCTGCGCACGAGCCGCGAAAGGTCAGCGTTGGCGGCGATCTGTGTGGCGGCCTGCTCGGGGGCCAGGCTGCCTTGAGCGATTGCGGCAAGCAGCTCAGCGAGATCCTGAGCGCCGCCGCGCTGGTCGGCCGGCAGTGCGGACGAGAGGGCCGTCGATAGCGCGCTTGGGTTTACATGCGAGTCGTTCACGCGGCCTCCGAGGCTGCTATAATGCCTACCGTATCCCGAAACATCACGCCTCCACGCAGGTAATCACCATGACCGCCATACAGGATATCGAGCGTCTGCTCAGCAGATAACCCGCGCCGAGAAGGCCCAGCTGCTCCAGTGGGTCGTGCGCGACCTGGGCGATGCGTTCCCTGGCATCGAGGCCACGCCCGGCCTGAGCGGCGGCGAGCCGTGTGTTGTGCGCACGCGCATCCCGGTGTGGGTGCTCGTCCAGGCCCGCCAGCTCGGGTCGAGCGAGGCCGATCTGCTGCGGGCCTACCCCGCCCTGCGCGCCGAGGATCTGGCCAACGCCTGGGCCTACGACCGCGCGCACCACGCGGAGATTGCGGCGCAGATCGCCGAGAACGAGGCCGTGTAGCTGATGATCAACCGCATGCATTTCATCCGGTTGCATCGCAAGTCTCCGTCTCACGCAGGCATCATCGTCAGCTCTTGCGCGCTTTTGATGATCCGAGGCATCAATGGTCTGAGCTTCCTCTGTGGGATGTCCCTGTGGGCAATGACGGTAAGCGATAGTGCGCTATCACGTGCGTCGCGCTCGGCTCGATAAAGGGCCAACGTTCGCGAATGTGCGCTACAACGCCTCAGAACGCTGAGGCGGCATAGCGCGCATTCGCGCAGCATCCCACATGGGGAGGCGGCGCGGCCTGATGCGCTTGCGAGCCGCCGATCCGTGCCCGACAGCACCTCATGGCCCGCCTATCGTCACCCTCAGCGATTGCGTCCCACGCCGAACAGGCGCATCCCTGCACGCATCAGCCCTTCCGGGAGCGGGCGGTTGTCGAGCCGGAAGATCCAACGAATCTGCGCCTCCAGCAGTGCCTCAGGCTGGGTGCGTTTGCTCAGCGCGAGCATCCGGGCATCCGCCCCAACGAGGTGGCGCAGGCGCGGGTTGGGGTCGCGCAGGATGCGCAGGATGACATGGGCGATCGCGCGGGGATCGGCACCGGTCGCGATCTGGTCGGCGAAGAAGGCCCCGGCGCGCTGGCGCAGCGCCGCATACGCCCCGAGCGGACGCGCCGGCTCCTGGGTCGCAGCATCGAAACTGCTCTGGAACACCCCTGGTTCCACCAGCGCGACGTGGATGCCAAAGGGTTTGACCTCGTGACGTAGTGCCTCGGTGTAGCCCTCCAGTGCGTGTTTGCTGGCGCTGTAGAAGCCCCGGAGGGGGGACGCGACGATACCGCCGATAGAACTGACGTTCACGATGGTGCCACGCCGCTGCTCACGCATCAGGGGCAGTACCGCCTGCACCATGCGCACCGCCCCGAAGAAGTTGGTCTCGAAGAGCCCCTTGGCTTGGTCAAGGGACGCCTCCTCGATGGCGCCGGTGAGACCGAAGCCCGCATTGTTGATCAGCATATCAAGGCGTCCGGTGCGCTCCAGTACGGCCTGGACGCAGGCCGCGACCGACTCGTCGCTGCGCACATCGAGGGGCAGCATGGCGTAGGGCCGGCTGGGGTCGGGCTTGGGAGTGCGGCTGGTGCCAAAGACGGAGAACCCGCTGGCGCTCAAGACCTCGGCGGTGACCCGGCCGAGTCCAATCGAGGCGCCCGTGAGCAGAACAACAGGCTGAGAGGTGTCGGTCATCGTCTGGCTCCTTGTCGAATGGGCTATGGGTACAGCCGAGATAGGGCCTGGGAGCCAGGCTCCATCCGCTCCACAGTAGTGTCAATATCGGCGAAACGCAAGCGGTCTTTTATCATTATAAGATACGGATTCGTATGTAAAAAACGCCATATACTTCCTTCAAGAGCATAGAAGGGGCGCAAACGTACCCTTCAGCCTAGATTGGCATCACGCTGATGTCCATGTGCGGCGCACTCACGGTGATGACTATGCGTTGACATGCGCCGTCTGTGCCGAATCGCAGGATCGTCACCGCGATCATAGGTCTTCTTCTCAATGTCAGGGCAGCTGCGGCGTATCACAAATCAACATCGCGCATCTCCCTGGGATAGCATGTCGTTTTTCAATGGTGGGTGATCGTACTCCCTGGCTCATACCCTCACATACCGCGTCCCCCGCTTCTCCCCCTCCGCCCACAGCCGAGCGTAGGTTTCAGGTTTCAGGCAAGGTCTCAGGGTTCAGGTTTCGGGCGTCAGCCTCGCCTTCTGAAACCTGAGACCTGGCACCTGGCACCTGATACCCCGCCTTATCCTCCGCCGCCTTCTTCCTCCCCCGCCGCGCCGCCGCCGCCGCGAAGTCGATCACCTGCTGGGCCGGGGCCGTCGCCTCGCCGAGGTCGAGGGCCAGCTGCGGTGAGGTTTCAGGTTTCAGGTTTCGGGTGCCAGCGCGACCTCGTGGACGATGTGATCTCCCGGAGTCCTCCGACCCTGAAACCTGACTACTGACACCTAATACCTGTATCACCGGCTCCGGCAGCGCCGCGTTGAGCGGGATGTCCCAGTAGGGGTCATGCTGCTGCGTGAACGCCTCCAGGCCCAGCTCCTTCAGCTCGTCGAAGGCGGCCAGGCACAGCCCCGGCGCCTTGGGGTAGCTCTTGTGGCTGAAGGTCGAGAGCACGTGGGCGTACTGCGCGCGGCTCAGCCCGTAGGCCTCGGCGACCACGGCGTCGATCGCGGCGCGCACCGCCCAGCGCGCGTCGTCGCCCTTGAGCGCGGGCCAGTCGAGCGGCTCCCGCTCCTCGCGCCAGGCGTCGCCCACCTGCTCCCGCCACAGCGCCGCGTAGCCGGCGTGGTTGCAGGTCAGGCGCAGGGCGGAGTGGGCGAGGAAGGGTTTCAGGTGTCGGGTTTCAGGTGTCAGGTTTCGGGGGTCAGGTTTCAGGGAGGTAGGAGTTGGGTTTGCAAGCAGATAAAAAAGCATCACTGTCGATTGGACTTTTAACCGCATCAGCCAATCGAATGTGAATGAATTGCCCAATCCCAGAGTCATCAAGGCTGAACACGTGGGCCTCGTAAATGGCGTACGCTCATTCGGCCCTTTATGACCAGAGATTATCCCTGGTGGCAGCAATGCAAAAATGACAGTCCGCTCGTTAGTTCCTGATGCAATTTCACGGTATGACAGCCTGAACTGCTGCGTGTTACTGAGGATGTTGCGGACCTCAGACAAATGAGATTGCGGTACCAGATATCGTGGTCGCGCCTCCCACCTGTCGGTGTACTGGTGGAAAGTCTTGCCCTCGTGGAGAACTAGGTAGCCCTGCTCAAGAATTGCAGGAGCAATATCTGGATCTCGCGGATCTTCACCGCCGGGGAGCACCTGGCTGGTGGGAGTGAAGCGCCAGGCGTCATCGGTCATATTCAACTCACGGCCAAGGCGAATTCCCAAACGCTCGCAGACTTGGCCGAATGGTTCTCCATTGGCAAAGCAGATCCGTGCGACCTCGGCATCGTGCGCTGAACGTAGCTCCAGCAAGCTCAGATAATCGCCGCCGGTGCGCCGCACAAAGTCGAGGGAGTAGGTCAGCGGCTCACGCTCGCCATGCTCAAAGAGCCAGCCATCATCGTGTAGGTAAAAGGCGCAGGAGATCTGCTCGGTCGGCCCCTGGCGTACAGCGACGATTGGCGCAAACTTAAAGCTGCTGTGGATCTCGAAGAGCTTGTTGCGGTTCTCGAAGGAGTAACAGCTACGGGTCGCCATCTGCTCGAAGTAGAGCCGGCGCACGCCGGTGGCTCCCTCGTTGGCGTGGAAGGCCGACGGCACCACCACGCCGGTTAGCCCGGTCGGGCCAAGCATCTGCGCGTTGCGCTCCATAAAGACACGGAAGGCATCCAGCTTCCCAATCGTCTTCTCGCCGTCGATCTCAACGACCTGGTAGGAATACAGCTTGTCCAGAACACGCTCCGTGCTGCGGAACTCCTCAATGTACACAGCATGCGCCGTCGCCACCAACGGATCGCTCTGGAGCCGCCGCTCAATCGACTCACGCTCACGCTTTGTCGCCGCATCGAGCACCGTAAACTCGAAGGCAGCAAAGAACTCTTTATCTGCTGGCAGCATACGATCCCACGGCGGATTGCCCACCACCACATCGAAGCCAGCGCGGGCGGGGAAAGGTGTCAGGTATGAGGTTTCAGGTGTCAGCTCAGACATAGCCCCAGAAACGTCATCACTGAAACCTGACCCCTGAAACCTGAAACCTGGATAAAACACCTCGGGGAAGGCGAGGTCGTAGGGGAGCGCAGGGATCAGGTTCCAGGTCTCAGGTTTCAGCAACAGCGCAAGCGCATCACCATACGTCTGAACTGCCTCGGGCAGATGGCGAAGCCCTAACCCACGAGCGATCATGTTCTGGAGCGCGGGTGTCAGGTGCCAGGTATCAGGTTCCAATCCTGCGCCGTCCTCCCCTGACACCTGAAACCTCGCACCTGACACCTTGCGAGCGAAGCGAGCATACTCATCGTCGTCGCAGCCACCTTTACCGAGCATCACCCCGCCGGCCCAGGCGGCGGCGAGCAGGCGGAAGGGGGCCAGGGCGGCGTCGAGGCGGGCGCGGGCGCCGCGCTTGTGCTCCAGGTCAGCCAGGCTCACGCCCACGCTGGCCTCCAGGTCGGCCACGTGGACCAGGGCGGCGGACAACGAATGGCCCAGGCGCGCCCGCAGATCGCGGGCGAACAGGTCGTCGGCGAAGGGCTTCTGGCTGCCGGGGAAGCGGAACAGGTGCTCGACGAAGGGGCCGGTGAGCGAGTCGCCCACCACCAGCCGGTGGTCGAGGAAGGTCAGCGGCAGGCCCTCGGCGTGGGCCTCGATCCACAGCGAGAGCTTGGCCAGCTCGATCGCCAGCGGGTTCTTGTCCACCCCGTACAGGCAGTGGACGGCGGCCAAGCGGCGGCAGATCGCCTCAGCGATGCGCCGCGAGACGCCCTCGCCCGCGCCCTCGGCGGCGCGGCTGGGCAGATAGCGCTCCAGGGCATCGTCGGGATCGGGCAGGTCGCGCACGCGGGCGCGCAGCTCCTGGGCGCGGGCCTCCAGGGCAGCGCGCTCGCCCGGCTCGGAACAACGCAGCGCGGCGGATTCGGCCTCGGTCGCCAGCTCATCGCAGCGCCGACACGCCTCGTAGACCCGGATGCCCAGGAAGCGGCATGCCTCAACCAAAAAGTGGCCGCTGCCCATGGCCGGGTCGAGCACGCGGATACGGATCAGCGCGCCGGGCCGCGGGTCGGCCTGCGGGCTGCGCTCGTCACACTGCGGCCCGAGGGTCTCCTGCACCAGGAAGCGCACGAAGCTGTGCGGCGTGTAGTAGGAGCCGGTGGCCTTGCGGCCCAGGCCTACCCGCAGGTAGAAGCGGCCGGGCGCGATCGCCTCGATCCACTCGACCTTTGTAGGTTTCAGGTTTCGGGTGCCAGGTGTCAGCTCGTCTTCGTCGGAATCAGGTTCCAGGTCCCAGGTTCCAGGTGTCAGGTCTTGAGCTTCGCCTTCAATGATTTGATCAGCCCAGTCAGCATCTTGCCCACCTCCGACGTCTGGGCCAGCAGCGGTGTCAACTCCCGATCCTCTGCGTAGCGCAGCCTGCCCGCGATCAGCAGGTGCGTCTCCAGTTCCATCAGTGAGCCGTTCGCGATCGAGAGGTGATGGAGATATTCCTTGATCGATTCCCGTCCCTGCCCCTCCGCGATGTTCGCCGGCACTGAGACCGCCGCCCTCCGAAGCTGGCTGCTCAGCCCGTAGGTCTCGCTCTTGGGGAAGCCCTCGGTCAGCCTGTAGCACCCGACCACCAGATCCATCGCCTTCTGCCACACCAGCAGATCCCGGTAGCTGTTGATGCTCATGGTCACCTCCTGTAGATGTCAGTTCAGGTGTCAGGTTCCAGGTCTCAGGTTTCAGATTAGCATCGTCTTGCCCTGACCCCTGACCACTGACACCTAATACCTGGCCCCTGAAACCTGAAACCTGATACCTGACACCTTGCGCTAAGGGCAGCACGACCTCAAGCTTCTGGCGGCGCAGGCGGCACATGGGCTCGCCGGCGATGCCGGGCTCCAGCTCAAGCAGGGCCTCGTAGACCCGCCCGAGATCCTCGACATCGAGCGGGCCGTAGTAGACGCGCTCGCGGCCCTCGCGGCCCCTGGCCGGCGTCCAGAGCAGATTATCGAGCAGGCGGGCTACGGCGCGCTCGCCCCAGCGCATCCCGTCGAGCGTGGGCATAGCCGCTGCGCCGAAGAGCGCGCCGAGCGGCTCGATCTTCAGCTCGCTGACCCGCACGCCCTCGGCGAAGAGGCGGAACAGGGCGCGCAGGCCGTCCTCAAGCAGTCGCCCCGTCTCGGCGCCGGCGTCGAGCACCCTGCGGGCGAAGGGCGCCATGGCCACGCTGGGCGAGAAGGTGTTGCGCCAGAGGCTGGTCGAGGCGAAGCTGAAGGCGCGGGCCGGGTCGTCGCTCGACTCCAGCTTGAGCACGAAGAGCAGGCGGTAGATCAGCACCAGGCCCTCTCGCCACAAGGTTTCAGGTGTCAGGGGCCAGGTGTCAGGGGTCAGTTCAGGGGTCAGGGGCCAGGTGTCAGGGGTCAGATTAGCATCGCCTTGCCCTGAGATCTGCGCTCCGTCCCCTGAAACCTGAAACCTGAAACCTGAAACCTGCCCCCTATTCTCGGGGTGATCCAGAACTTCCTGAATAAAGCCCTCGACGGCACGGCGGGCCTGGGCACGCAGCTCGCGGGTGACGCGGGCCTGCTGGAGGCGGGC
>JBAXES010000049.1:0-13476 GCA_037140315.1 Chloroflexales bacterium | reverse complement strand
CTTGTACACGCCGGGCGCGAGCTGGCCAGCTTGCTCAAGGATGACTACGACCGGCTCACGGCGATCCTCAGGCGGATCAGGCCGTAGCTCCGCTGGGGCTGCGCCCCATGCGATGTGGCAATCGCCCTGACATGTAGGCCAGGGCATAAGGCGGCGCGTAGCAAATGCGGTATAATGCGCCATGGCCCGACGCACGGAAGTCGGGTCGTATTATTTTTGTGGTCTTTTTTGTATCACCGTGTTGGAGGAGAAGCTATGTCGCAAGAGTCGCAGCCGATCCGCTTCTCAGCGCAGTATAAGCTAATCACGGCGACGATTATCATCGCCCTGACGATTATGCTGCTCCAGCAGGTCGCCCATGTGCTGACGCCCTTCATCGCGGCGATCATCACGGCCTACCTGTTTAACCCACTGGTGTCATGGCTGCAGCGACGCACCGGGCTGAGCCGGGCGATCTGGATCGCGGTGCTGTATGTGATCGCCTTCTTGCTGATCTATGGCCTGTTCACATGGATCGGGCCGGTCATTATCCAGCAGTCGCGTGATATAGCCCGCCAGGCACCGCAACTGGCGAGTGAGATCCGCAATATCTTCGAGGGGCGCGAGCAGATCGAGATCGGCGGCTTTGTGATCAACCTGGCCCCAATAGAGGACCAGTTGATCAGTTTGGTTCGCGACCTGGGGACATGGCTGAGCGGCAATGTGCCACGGCTGGTCGTCTCGGCGCTCGAGTCGGTCATCTACGCCCTGGTATACCTGATCTCGACCTTCTACCTGCTGCTGGAGGCGGGCCAACTCAAAGCCTGGGCGACAAACCTGATCCCGGCATCCTACCGTGCGGAGATCGGCAGCCTGGGTACGCAGATCGATGGGGTGTTCAGCGCCTACATTCGCGGGCAGCTTATCCTGATTGTGATTATGTCGGTGTTGCTCTTTATCCCGCTTTCGATCTTGCAGGTGCCCTACGCCCTGGTGATCGCGGTCGCCTCGGGCACCCTGGAAATCCTGCCGATCATCGGGCCGTGGTCGGCGGCCGGGATCGCGATCATCTCCACGCTCTTCCAGTCCGAGATGCCTTTCGGCCTCTCCCACGGCAGTATGGCGGCCCTGATCGGCGTGATCTACTTCACGCTGCGCCAGATCGAGGATAACTTTATCATCCCCAATGTGATGGGGCCGCTGGTGCGCCTGCATCCGGTGGTCGTGATCTTCGCCATCCTGGCCGGCGGGGCGCTCGGCGGGGCCTTTGGCCTCTTTATCGCCATCCCCATGGCGGCGGTGGTGCGAATCCTGCTCAGCTACCTCTACCGCAAGCTGACCGACCGGCCTGAGCCGCCGGATTCGCCGCTCCAGACCAGCGCGGAGCCGACGAAGCCGGAGAAACAGGCGATCACCCGCATGAAGCGTGACGCCTGATGCGTGCGCGCTAAACCCACCCTGTTGCTGCGGGTTGGCGGCTTTGCCGTCAATTCGCAGCAAGTCAACCTCTCGCCGGAGGCGAATTTGCTACAGTTTTCACACGATCCCGAGGCCGGTACGCTCTACGCCTACTTCATCGAGCTTGAGGCGGGGCAGGCGATCTATACGCTTGAGTACCCGGCCAGTCTGCTGCTGGACGGCGACGGCCAGATCGTCGGCCTGCGCCTCGATCTGGATGATGGGGTCACGCTTGATCAGCTTGAACTGGCCCTCGATGACGAGTTTGGCCGCCTAGATATGGAGACGGGCTTCCTGTCGATCCTCATCCCCGGTGGTGTGGCGGCGCGGACGGTGGCCCTGGAGCAGACGGCGATCCTCGACCTGGACGCGGACGAGCGAATCCTGGGCCTGGAACTGGCGTTGCCCGCCGATATGCTGACGCCCACGCGCCTCGCGCGCCTGTCGTCCGCGATGGTCTCCCTGGACGACGCGCCGCATGCCGACGAGGGGCCGGGGGTGTTTGTGCCGGAGCCGGAGCCGGATGCCGCAGGCGCGGAGACGGGAGGCGCGGAGACGCGAGGTGCGGAGACGCGAGCGGAAACCCGACCCCAGCCCCCAGCTCGGCCCGCGCTGCGCTCCGGCTTTGTGGCGCTGGTGGGCAAACCGAACGTGGGCAAAAGCACGCTGCTGAACGCCCTGCTTGGCCAGAAGGTGACGATTGTTTCGCCACGGGCACAGACGACGCGGGTGCCGGTGCGCGGCATCCTGAGCCGACCAGATGCGCAGGTGGTCTTCATCGACACGCCGGGCATCCACAAGCCGAGCCATAAGATGGGCCAGTTTATGGTCGATCTGGCCGAGCGCAGCCTGCCGGGTGCCGACGTGATCTGCTTTATGGTGGACATCAGCCAGCCGCCGAGCCAGCTCGACCGGCAGATCGCCGAGCAGGTGCAGCGGGCGCGCGGCCACCGGCTGCTGCTGCTGAACAAAGTTGATGTGCCGCCGCGGCGGGGCGAGACCTATCTGGAGGAGTACCGCGACATGGGCAGGTGGGAGATGGAGCTGGCGATCTCGGCGCGGCGCGGGCAGGGGCTGGCCGGCCTCCTCGACGAGATTGTGGCCCGGCTGCCGCAGGGCCACAATCTCTACCCGACCGACCAGGTAACAGACCAGAGCGAGCAGCAGCTGGCCGCCGAGCTGGTGCGCGAGAAGGTGCTCTACTTTATTCAGCAGGAGGTGCCCCACGCCGTGGCCGTGGAGGTTGACGAGTGGGAGCAGAAGGACGCCGCCGTCTACATACGCATGTCGATCAACGTGGAGAAGTCTAGCCAGAAGGGCATCCTGATCGGCGCGGGCGGTACGATGCTGAAGCGGATCGGCAGCGCGGCTCGGCACGACATCGAGCGGATGCTGGGGCAGCAGGTGTTCCTGGAGCTGTGGGTGAAGGTGCGCGAGAACTGGCGTGATGACCTGTCGGCGATGGGCTGGCTGGGCTACCGGGCGAAGGACTGGTCTTGAGCGTGAGGCGCGACGCCTCACGCGTGGAGCGGAAGCGACGTATGCAACAAAAACTAGGCCGCGTGCGTAGATAGGGTATGCGCCCGCGCTTGCCGGGCGGTGCCGCCTGTGCTACCCTGGAGACGGCCCAATGCCAAGCTATGCCCGAACGGCAGGCCCCCCCGTTGCCTTTGCTAAGCCTACATGGAGTGTTATGGCTGAGGTCAATCAGATCCTCTGCCCGATCTGCCATAAGTCAAACCTGCGCCGCGCCCGCTTCTGTCAGCACTGCGGCCACGATATTGTGCTGAATAACGACAAGCCAACCGATGACCGGCGCTATGTGATCACGCGCGTGATCAAGGAGGGCGGCCAGGGCGCGGTCTATGAGGGCATCGACGATAGCGGCCAGGTCTTCGCGATCAAGGAGATGCTGGACAAGTTCACCGACCCCAAGGAGCGCACCGAGGCGATCGACCGGTTTAACGCCGAGGCCGAGCTGCTCAAGGGGCTGAGCCACCCGCGCATCCCGCGGATCTACAGCCACTTCACCGACGAGGGCCGCCACTACCTGACGATGGACTTTGTGCGCGGCAAGGATCTTGAACAGATCGTCGAGGAGCGTGGCCCGCTGCCTGAGGCCCAGGTGCTTGAGTACGCCGACCAGATCTGCGACGTGCTGGTCTACCTGCACGGCAAGAATCTGATCTACCGCGATATGAAGCCCTCTAATGTGATGCTGGAGACGATGGGCGGGGTCAAGCTGGTGGACTTCGGGATCACCAAGCTGTTCAAGCCCGCCGAGCGCGGCACGCAGATCGGCACGCCGGGCTACGCCCCGCCCGAGCAGTACCAGGGCCTGGCCACGCTGGAGTCAGATATCTTCGCGCTAGGGGCGACGCTGCACCACCTGCTGACCGGCCGCGACCCAACGGATCAGAAGCCGTTCGACTTTCCGCCGGCCAGCAGCCTGAGCCCCAGCGTCTCGCGGCGCACGAGCGATGCGCTCCAGCGGGCGCTCCAGATCGTCCCGCAGAACCGCTTTGCGACGATGAGCGACTTCTGGGACGCGCTGCGCCCGGAGCGGGCGAGGCGACCGGCCCAGGTGCGGGTGGCCCAGCCGACGATGCAGCTGCCTCAGCCGGTGGCGGCCCAGGTGGCCGGCGCGCCAGCGATGGCCGGCGCGGCACAGGCCGCCCCGGCGCGCCCGACGCCCCGACAGCCTGCGCCGACGCCCCCCGCAAAGCCGGCTGCGCCGCCGCGGCCGGCGCCCTTGCAGCAGCAGCCCGCCCGCCGGGGGCGCAGCTCTCTGGCGACGGTGGGTGGCTGGGTGCTCGCGCTGCTGCTGGTGACCGTGATCGGCATAGGGGCCTACGTGTATGTCGCCCGCCCAGCCTGGGCCGACTCGTTCATCGCGCCGATCACGAACCTGGCCCCGACGAGCAGCCCCACCGTGCTGACATCGCGGCAGGTGCAGCTCAATGTGGAGATCCAGCTGCCGACAGGCTCAAGCGATGCGGCAATTCGCAGCGCCCTGCAGGCCGCGTTTGCGGCGTTGGCAAAGGCCCAGTATGGCACAGGCACCCTGGTGAACCAGAACGTGCCGCCCAGCCCTGTCGGCAACAGCATCGAGCAGGTTGGTGTGGCAGACGCGAACGGCCAAGTGACTTACCGGGCGACGATGCAGGGGTATATCTACACGCCGTAGGGCGGGGCGCACTGCGGGAATGAACAAGCGGGTGGGCTGAGGCGTTTGCCTCAGCCCACCCGCTTGTTCATTCCATCGGTGATCTAGTGCGCGTGCGCGGCTTCGACATCCTTCTTGTGCTGCTCGATCACGGCGTCCACAAGGTGGGGCGGAACATCGTCGTAGTGATCGAAGGTCATCGAGAAGCGGCCTCGGCCCTGGGTCATACCCTTAAGGTCGGTGGCGTAGCGCTGGATCTCGGCGAGCGGCGCGAGGGCGGTGATCGCCGTCTTGCCGGTGCCAGTGGGCAGCATGCCCTGGACGCGCCCGCGGCGGGTGCTCATATCGCTCATGATGTCGCCAGCGAACTGGTCGGGCACGACGATCTCAAGCTCGTAGATCGGCTCGGTGATCGCGGGGTGGGCCTTAGCGGCGGCGAGCTTAAACGCCTCTTTGCCGGCGCTCTTAAACGCGATCTCCTTGCTATCCACGGGATGCTCTTTACCATCGAAGACGGCGACGCGCACATCGAGCAGCGGGCTGCCAGAGAGCAGGCCCTCGGCCATGGCCTCGCGCACGCCCTTCTCGATGGCGGGCATGAAGCCGCGCGAGATGACGCCGCCGACGACCTCGTTGACGAACTCCAGGGGGTCCTGGCGATCAGGGTCGGGGGCGAGTGGCTCGACGCGCAGGCTGACATCGGCGAACTGGCCGGCGCCGCCAGTCTGCTTCTTATGGCGGTACTGGGCCTCGGCGCGGCCGCGGATCGTCTCACGGTAGGGGATGCGCGGCAGCTCGATGTCGATGCTGACGTCGAACTTGCGCTTCATGCGCTCGGCGATAATGCCCAGGTGGCTCTCGCCGAGGCCAGCCAGCAGCGTCTCGCCGGTCTGGTGGTCGCGGTCGGTGTGGAGGGTGGGGTCCTCCTCAATCATGCGGCCGAGGGCGACGCCGAGCTTGTCGAGGTCGGCGCGGCTGTGGGGCTTGACCGTGGCGATGAAGGGCGCGGACGGGAACATGATCGGATCAAGCTGGAGCGGGCGGGCGGAGCTACAGAGCGTGTCGTTGGTGGCCGTCTCGACCAGCTTGGTGACCACGCCGATATCGCCGGCGCCGACCGACTCGACCTCCGTCTGCTCCTTACCGCGCACGCCATAGACGTGGGCGACGCGCTCCTCTTTGCGGGTGCGCGAGTTGAGCAGGTTGCTATTGCCGTTGACCTGGCCGCTGTAGACGCGGAAGTAGCTGACTCGGCCATAGGTATCGGAGACCGTCTTGAAGACCAGGGCGCTGAGCGGCCCGCTGGTGGCAGCGTCCATGGTGAGGTCCGCGCCAGTGTTGAGGTCGGTGACGTGTACCAGCTTACGAGCGGCCGAGGGGATCGAGTCAACGATCCCGTTGAGCAGCTGGGCAATGCCGGCAACCTCGGTGGCCGAGCCGCAGAAGACGGGGACGATCGAGCCATCGGCGATCCCGGTGCGCAGGCCGATCAGCAGCTCATCAAGCGTGAGAGCGTCCTCCCCGCCCTCAAGATAGCGCTCGATCAGGTGGTCGTTCGTGGCGGCGATCTTATCGATCAGCGCGGTGCGCCACTCGTGCATCTGCGCGTCCATATCGGCGGGGACGTCGGCCTGGACGAATCCGCCATCGTGCTGGGGCGATATCAGCCAGGCCCGCTTCTGGCGGAGCGAGATCATGCCCTTAAAGTCTTTGCCCGTACCGATCGGGATCTGCATGGGCAGCACCGCCACATCGAGGCGCTCGCGGGCCTGCTCGATGGTGCGATAGAAGTTCGCGTTATCGCGGTCGAGCTTATTGACAAAGATGATGCGCGGCACACGGTTCTGGACGGCGGTCTCCCAGGCCAGCTCGGTGCCGACCTCCACGCCGGCGGCGGCGTCGAGGACGATCACCGCGCCATCGATCACACGCATGGCGGCGGACATATCGCCGGCGAAGTCGGCGAAACCGGGGGTGTCGATCAGGTTAACCTTATCATCGTGCCACTCGAGCGGCAGAATGGAGAGGGAGACAGACATCCCGCGGCGGGCCTCATCGGGGTCATAGTCGCTCGTGGTCGAGCCGTCCTCGATGCGCCCCATCCGCGGGATGGCGTGGGCGGTCATCAGCATCGCCTCGGCCAGCGTTGTCTTCCCGCTGCCGAGGTGACCGAATATGCCGATGTTGTGAATCCTTTCCGGGCCGTATGCTCGCATGGAAGTCCTCCTTGACTGAGTCCGTCGAGGCCGCCCGTGGGCGGGCGGGAAGGGCGGTATGAGGGTGTTGGAAAGGGATTTGTTAAGGATGCATTATAGGTACATCAAGGGCAACGTCAATAGCTGATCGCGCAACACAGCGCCTGAAAAGCGAATGTGCTAAAACGATCTCTCACGCGATGACGGTACGCAGAGGCCACGTTCTCTCCCTGGCCGTATGGATGGTAATATCTGCTTGCTATGCTCATGCCTAGTGAACAACTCGGCATCAAGGAGCAGCCTTCGCCACACGTACTGGTGGCGCTACCCCTTCAGCCCTACCCCAAACGAGCAATGGTATCACCAGGTACAATCCTTGTCGTCGATGACAATAAACTGAACCGCATGGTGCTGTGCCTCCAGCTCCAGCGCGAGGGCCACCGGGTTGAGGCGGCGGAGCATGGCCTCCAGGCCCTGGAGATGCTGCGCGCTCAGCCCTTTGACATTGTGCTGCTCGATCTGCTAATGCCCGAGATGGACGGATTCCAGGTGCTCAGCATCCTCCAGGCCGACAGCGATCTGCGGCGCATCCCGGTGATTGTGATCTCAGCCCTCGACGAGATGGAGAGCGTGGCGCGCTGCATCGAGATGGGGGCCACCGACCACCTGCCCCGGCCGTTCAACCCCGTGCTACTGCGGGCGCGGATCAACGCGTCGCTGGCGGCGAAGCGACTGCATGACCAGGAGGCCGAGTATTTCCACCAGGTCGGTCGTCTGACCGACGCGGCGGCAGATATGGAGGCCGGGCGATTCGTCTCCGCCAGCCTGGAGCCGGTCGCCGCGCGTGACGACGCACTGGGCCAGCTGGCCCGCGTCTTTCAGCAGATGGCGTGTGTGATCGACGCCCGCGAGCGCAAGCTCAAGCAGGAGAGCCAGTTTAAGTCGGCCCTGATCGGCAAGGTCACCCACGAGCTGCGCAGCCCCTTCGTCGCCGTCGGCTTCTCGGCCCAGCTGCTTAAGCGCTATGCCGAGCACAATATGCTCGCCGAGGTCGTCACCGAGGCATGTCAGCTCGACCGACAGCTCGCCGAGGGCCGCCAGATGATCGACAGCGTGATCAACTACGCCTCACTGGTGAGCAAGCTGGCCGCGCCCCACGCCGAGCCGAGCGATATCGCCGCCCTGATCCACGAGAGCACCGCAGCGCTCCAGCGGATGGCCGAGGTGCGCGAGGTGACGCTCTGCTACACGATCGCCGAGCGGCTGCCGACCGTAACGGTTGACCGCCAGCAGATCAGCGAGGCGATCCACCACCTCGTACATAACGCGATCAAGTTTAACCACGCGGGCGGGCACGTCCGGCTGAGCTGTCAGGCCAATACGAGGTATCTGACCATGATCGTCGAGGACGACGGCCCGGGCATTGAGCCGGGCAAGCTAGAGACGATCTGGGATGCATTTGCCCAGGCTAGCGACGACGTTCAGCGTAGCATTGATGGGCTAGGCCTGGGGCTATCACTGGTAAGCTGCATCGTTAAGGCCCACCACGGCGCGCTGCTGGCCCGCAGCACACCTGGCAAGGGCAGCGCGTTCGGCTTTCGCATCGCTATCAGCTGAGACGCTACGAAACCGCATGCTCTACTACATAATCATCACCGCAGGCATCGTCTGCGCGCTCCTGGCCATGTTCGCCTGGCGCAACCGCGCCGAGCGCGGCGCGGCGTCCTTTCTCGTCCTGATGCTCGGTGTGATGATCTGGTGCATGGCCTACGCTCAGGAGCTTCACAGTAATGAGCTTCCGGCCAAGATCCTCTGGTCGAAGATCGAGTACTTCGGCATCATCACCGTCCCGCTAGCCTGGCTAATGTTTGCGCTACAGTACACCGAGCGCCAGAGCTGGGCGACTCGTGGTCGGCTGGCGCTGGTTGGGGTCCCATCGCTGCTCACCCTGCTGCTGGTATGGACAAATGAGTCGCACGGCCTGATCTGGCGCACGATCACGCTGGTGCCCGGATGGGGCTTTGTTGGGTGGAAGGCTACGTACGGGCCAGTGTTCTGGCTCTTTACGGCCTACGCCTACATCCTGCTGCTGATCGGCACGCTGCTGCTGATCCAGATGCTCTTTCGTCGGCCAACCCTCTACCGCGGCCAGGCCAGCGCCCTGCTGATCGGATCGCTCTTCCCCTGGCTGAGCAACCTGGTGTATAACTTCGGACTCAGCCCGCTGCCGGGGGTTGAGATCGCCCCCCTCAGCTTCACGATCAGTGGGCTGATCATCACCTGGGCGCTCTGGCGCTGGCGGCTGTTCGATATTGTGCCGGTCGCGCGCGACCGGGTGATCGAGCGCATGCGCGACGGGGTGATCGTCCTCGACAGGCGCGACCGGGTGGTCGACATCAACCCGGCCGCGTGCCAGATCAACAGGTGGGACCGGCACACGGTGATCGGCCAGCCGATTATGCCGATGCTCGGCCAGCAGGCAGCCATCGTCGAGCCATTCCTTGGCGCGGGGGAGGTGGACACGCAGATCGCAATGGAGGTGGCCGGGGATCCGCGGGTGTTCCAGGTGCGCATCTCGCCGCTGCCAGACCGCCTGGGCGCGCCCGGCGGGCGACTGGTGATCCTAAGCGACATCACCAGGCTCAAGCAGGCTGAGCAAGAGATGACCCAGGCGAAGACCGCAGCTGAGGCGGCCAACGCGGCGAAGAGCATCTTTCTCGCTACCATGAGCCACGAGATCCGCACCCCGATCAGCGGCGTGCTGGGCATGTCTAACCTGCTGCTCGAAACCGACCTGAGCGCGCAGCAGCAGGAGCTGGCGCAGATGATCCACACTAGCGGCGACCAGCTCCTGCGGGTGATCAATGCGATCCTGGACTTCTCGAAGATCGAGGCGGGACAGCTCGAGCTTGAGATGCAGCCGTTTGACCTGCGCATCTGCGTGGAGTCATCGCTCGATATGGTGGCGGCTACGGCGGCCGAGAAGGGCATTGAGCTAACCTACCTGATCGCGCCCGGCACGCCCACCGCGCTGGTGCAGGACCCGACCCGGCTGCGCCAGATCTTGGTCAACCTGCTGAGCAACGCCGTGAAGTTCACCCAGCGCGGCGAGGTGGCGCTGAGCGTTGCTGGTGAGGGCCTCGGGGAGGGCCAGGCCCTCGCTGAGACCCTGACCTTTGCCGTGCGGGACACCGGCATCGGCATCCCTGCCAACCGCATGGATCGGCTCTTCCGCTCGTTCAGCCAGGCCGACGCCGCAACCGCCCGCACCTATGGCGGCACCGGCCTAGGGCTGGCGATCAGCAAGCTTCTGGCTACGGCGATGAGCGGTACGATGGCAGTGGAGAGCACGCTGGGCGTGGGAACGACCTTCACCTTCTCGATCAAGGCCGGCAGGGCCCCCGAGGTGGCCCTGGGGGGTGGTGACGCCGATCACCCGGATCTGCGCGGGCGGCGGGCGCTGATTGTCGATGATAGCGCGAGCAGCCGGCAGAGCCTGGCCACCCAGCTTCGTGTGTGGGGGATGCACACCTGCGTGACAGAGTCGGGGCCGGCGGCCCTGGCGCTGCTGCGCGATGGCGAGCGCTTCGACCTGGCGATTGTGGATATGCAGATGCCTGAGATGAGCGGGGCGGATCTGGCCGCCGAGATCCGGCGCTCGACCGCGCACAGCTCCCTACCGATCATCCTGCTAACCACGCTCGGGGTGGCGCTGCCCAGGCCTGATGACCCGATCACGGCCTTCCTAAGCAAGCCGGTCAAAGTCTCCCGGCTCTGCCAGCATATTATTAGCCTGCTGAACACAAAGGCGCAGCCGAGCCGAGCGCCGAGCGCTGCCGACCAGCAGTATCCGCCGCCCACGAATGTGAGGATAGCAGAGCAGCATCCGCTGCGCATCCTGGTGGCCGAAGATAACGTGATTAACCAGCAGATGATCATGCGTATGCTGGCGCGGCTAGGCTATCAGGCAGATCTGGTCGTCAACGGGCGGGCAGCGGTGGATGCGCTGCACGGGGGGCGCTATGATCTTGTGCTGATGGATGTGCATATGCCCGAGATGGATGGCATAGATGCCACGCGCTTGATCCGCGCCACGTTCCCGCACGAGCTGCAGCCGCGGATCATCGCGGTGACTGCGGGGGCCATTCAGGGCGACCGCGACACATGCATAGCGGCAGGGATGGATGATTTTATCGTCAAGCCGATCGAGCGTCAGATCCTAAACGACGCGATCAGGCGCTGCCGCCCGCTCGTGGGCGCACAGGCGCAGCCGGCGGCGCAGCGAGATCCAGAAGCACCTGCGGTGATCGACCCGGCCGCCCTGCAGAATCTAGTGAGCACCCTCGGCGATCAGGATCACACCCTCTTGGCCTCGCTGATCGCGACCTTTATCGAGAGCGCCGATGCCATCCAGGCCAGCGCTCGCGCGGCCCTGGACAATCGCGACGCCCCTACGCTGCGCCGGGCGATGCATACGCTCAAGTCGAACGCCAGCACCTTCGGGGCGCAGCCCCTCGCGGCGCTCTGCCGCGACCTGGAGCACCGCGCCGCCGACGGAGATCTGGAAGGGGCCGGAGTGGCGCTCGATACCGTTGCGGCGGAGCTTGCCCGCGTACAGGCTGCGCTCGGCACACTATAGTCATACGCGCCCTCAAAACACACGGCGAGCCGGGCAGATGCCCGGCTCGCCGTGTGTTTTGAGGGCGCGGAGCCTACGCCTCAACAACCGAGACATCGACCATCACATCGCCCTGGCGGATGGCGTTGACCACGTCCATGCCGCTGGTGACGCGGCCGAAGACGGTGTGCTTGCCATCGAGGTGGGGCTGGGGGGCATGGGTGATGAAGAACTGGCTGCCATTGGTGTTCGGGCCGGCGTTGGCCATCGAGATCACGCCGGTCTGATGGGTGAGCGGGTTGCCGCGCACCTCGTCGGCGAACTTGTAGCCAGGGCCGCCGCTACCAGTGCCGGTGGGGTCGCCGCCCTGGATCATGAAGTTGCTGATCACGCGGTGAAACTTCAGCCCGTTGTAGAAGCCCTGGCCGGCCAGGAAGACGAAGTTGTTCACCGTCAGCGGGGCGCTCTGGGGGTAGAGCTCAAGTTCGATATCGCCCTTGGTGGTATCCATCGTGACCTTGTAGGTCTTGGTCTTGTCGATCGTCAGCGCCGGCGGGCTGCTCCACTGGTGTGCCACGCGTCTCTCCTTACTCTATACCAACCATTACGAATGCCGGCGGCATTATAGCACGGCGGGGTGATAGCCGATATATGATATCCGATATCCGATAGACCGGGGTGCCCGCCGGGATAGTATAGACTGATCACCCAGCGAGGTGCTATGCTGGCAGTACGCTCAGGCGGGCGTGATGGGTATGTCAGCATACGAGCGACGTGCGGAGTGCTATGATTTCAGGGGACAGGGGATAGGGGACAGGAACATGGCACGACGATACGCAAGAATAGGGGTGCGCGGACTGGGGGCAGTGCTCGCCGCCGGGCTGCTGTTCGCGGCCTACCTGTGGGCCAGCACCCCGCTGCCCGACCCGGCGCAGATCCGGGCGCGGGCGAGCCTGGGCAACACGCGTGTCCTCGACCGCAGTGGCAGGCTGCTCTACGCGCTGCCCGACCCGCTCAGCGGCAGGCAGCGCCCCGTGCCGCTCGCCGAGATCCCGCTGGCCCTGCAGCAGGCCACCATCGCGGTGGAGGACGCCAGCTTCTACCAGAACCCCGGCGTGGATCTGCGCGGGGTCGCGCGGGCGGCGTGGGCGAACCTGCGCAGCGGGCAGGTTGTGGCCGGCGGCTCGACGATCTCGCAGCAGCTGGCGCGCACGATCCTGCTCGACCCGCAGGAGGCCCAGGCGCACAGCCTGTGGCGCAAGCTGCGCGAGGCGGTGCTCGCGCTCAAGCTGAACGCCAGCTTCAGCAAGGGCGACATCCTGGCCATGTATCTGAACCAGGTCTACTACGGCGGGCTGAGCTACGGCGTGGAGGCGGCCGCGCAGGCATACTTCGGCAAGCCTGTGCGCGACCTCGACCTGGCCGAGTCGGCGCTGCTGGCCGGGCTGCCGCAGGCCCCCGGCCGCTACGACCCGCTGGCGCAGCCCGATCTGGCCCTGGCCCGCCAGGCCCAGGTGCTCGACGCGATGGCGCGGGCCGGCTTCATCGGCGCGAGCGAGGCGGCCCAGGCCCAGGCCGAGCCGCTGCAGCTGGCGGGCCGGGCGTCCGAGATGCGCGCCCCGCACTTCGTGGGCTATGTCCTCGACACGCTCACCGCCGCCCTCGGCCCCGAGGCGGTGCTGCGCGGCGGGCTGACGATCACCACCACGCTGGACGCCGACCTGCAGGACGCGGCGCAGGAGATCCTGCGCCGCCAGATCGCGCAGCTGGACAGCCCGCGCGGCGGGGGCCAGCCGCACCGCGTACAGAACGGCGCGGTGGTGGTGCTCGACCCGAGCGACGGCGCGATCCTGGCGATGGTCGGCAGCCCCGACTTTGCCGACCAGGCGGCGGCCGGTCAGGTGAACGCCGCCCTGGCCCTGCGCCAGCCCGGCTCGGCGATCAAGCCGCTGACCTACGCGGCCGCCCTGGAGCGCGGCTGGACGCCGGCGACCATGATCCTGGATGTGCCGACGTCGTTCCCGACCCGCGAGGGCCGACCCTACGCGCCGGAGAACTTC
>JBAXES010000048.1:0-13496 GCA_037140315.1 Chloroflexales bacterium | reverse complement strand
GGTGAGCCTGAGCCGGGCGCTGCTGGCGGCGGGGGCGCGCGACGTGATCGCGAGCCAGTGGCAGCTCTACGACCTGCTGGTGCTGCCACTGCTGGATCCGCTGTACGCCACGCTGGCGGCGGGCGCGGACGCGCCGACGGCGCTGGCCGAGGCCCAGCGGGCTTGCATCGCCGCCCGGCAGCAAGGTGATGAGAAGCTTCCGCTGGCCTCGCCGCTGGTGTGGGTGAGCCTGTGCGCGCTCGGGGCGGGGGTCGCGTCGCTCACGCCAGCGGGCGGCGCCGCGCCCGCCGACCCGAGCGCAACGTGAGCGGTGGAGGCGGGCGCAGAGAGAGGGGAGCGCGCCTTGGCGGCGACCGCACATGTCGTACAATAGTGTGCGCCATGCGATGAAGCGGTATTCACCAGGAGCGGAGAGAGCAGATCATGACAAACAAAAACCCCCACCAGACCTTCTCACCGGAATTTGATACCAGCGCGCCGGCCTACCTCTGGTGGAACGGCGAGGTCGTGCCGTGGGAGCGCGCGACAGTCCATCTCGCCAGCACCTTCTGGAGCGGCGTGACGGCGATCTTCGAGGGGATCATGTCCTACTGGAACGAGGACGAGGGCGAGCTCTATATCTGGCAGCTCGACGCCCACCTGCGTCGGCTGCTGCGCTCGCAGAAGCTGATGCGCCAGGAGTCGCCCTACACGGTGGCCGAGCTAACCCGCGGCGTGTGCGAGCTGGCGCAGGCCCTCCAGCTGCGCAGCGACACCTACATCTTCCCCTACTGCTACCCCCAGGGCGGCGGCAACTTCGAGAGCAGCACCGGGCCCAAGGCGCAGCCGGTGGACATCGCCATCACCGCCCGCCCCAACCCGTCGCACCTGGGCAAGGGCTGGGTGCGCACCGCCTGCGTCTCATCGTATACCCGCATCTCCGACAACGTGATGCCGCCGCGGGTCAAGAACATCGCCAACTACCGCAACTCGAACCTGGCGATGGCCGAGGCGAGGATGGACGGCTACGACACCGCGCTGATCCTCAACACGGTGGGCAAGGTGGCCGAGGGGCCCGGCGCCTGCCTGGTGCTGATCCGCGACGGCGTGCTGGTGACGCCCAGCAGCACCGAGTCGATCCTGGAGAGCATCAGCCGCTCTGCGGTGATCGAGCTGGCCCGCCGCGAGCTGGGCCTTGAGGTGGTCGAGCGCCCGGTGGATCGCACCGAGCTGTATGTGGCGGACGAGATCTTCATGGTCGGCACGGCGGCCGAGATCCTGACGATCGGCGCGGTGGACCACTACACGATCGGGGACGGCGGGATCGGGCCGGTCACCAGGCAGCTCGAGCAGATCTTCCACGATGTGGTGCGCGGGAAGAAGCCCGCGTATGCGCACTGGTTCACCCCGGTTGGGCTGCGGGCAGCGAAGGCGTGAGGCGTGAGGCGTGAGGCGTGAGGCGTGGCTACGATCACGCCTCACGCCCCGCTCCAAGCAGCAGATGCAGCGCGGAGTGGTCGAGGTCGCCGTGGCCCGCCTCGACCAGGCGCTGGTAGCGCCCGGCGGTGTCGTCCAGGTGTGGCAGGCTCAGGCCGGCGGCCCGGGCGAGATCCTGGGCCAGGCGCAGATCCTTGAGCTGGGTGGCCGCCCTGCCGCCGGGCGCATAGGCGCGGGCGATCATCCGCGACCCGTGGATCTGCAGGATCTTCGAGTCGGCGAAGCCGCCGGCCAGGGCGCGCTGGACGAGGGCGGGGTCCACGCCGGCGGACTCCGCCAGGGCGATGGCCTCGGCCACCGCCTCGATCGTCAGGCCGACGATCAGCTGGTTGACGATCTTCACGGTGTGGCCCGCGCCCGGCCCGCCCACCAGGGTCGGCCGGCCCAGGGCCTGGAGCACCGGCAGGGCTCGCGCAAAGTCGGCCTCGCTCGCCCCGCACATGATCGCCAGGTCGCCCGCCGCCGCGCCGCCTGGCCCGCCCGACACCGGCGCATCGACCCAGCCCACGCCGACCTGCGCCAGGCGCGCGGCGTGCTCGCGCGAGCGGGCGGGGTCAGAGGTGCCCATGTCCACAACCAGCTGCCCGGCGCGCAGGTGCGGCGCCAGCTGGCCGATCACCGCGTCCACGGCCGGCGAGTCGCGCAGGGCCAGCAGGCAGACATCGGCCCGCGCCGCGCCCCCCAGGCTCGCGTGGAACAGCACCCCCGGCACGCGATCCGGGCTCATCGGCGTGCGGTTCCACCCGCGCACCGAGAACCCCGCCCGCAGCAGAGTCGCCGCCATCGGTCGGCCCATCAGGCCCAGCCCAATGATCGCTACGCTATTCGTCGTCATTGTGTTCCTCTCAGAGAAGAATCCCACTCGAAATATGTATAGATTATCACGTTCGATGTAATGCGATGATCATTATGTTTGCGTATGATACACTACCAGTTCTATTGCAATGCCGCTGCTGGTAAACACCGACCAACCGTACCCTGTCATTCCGAGCGGAGCGAGGAATCTTCCTTCCTCCGCACAGGGAAGACCCCTCGCTTCGCTCGGGGCGACATGTGCCAGCGATATCTTGCAATACTCCGGCATCCAATACCATAGGATCGACCAAAGAGGTTTGCTATGCGCCCCATGCTCACCATGATGCGGATCGCCCACCACTCGCCCCACAGCCTTCGGCTGCTGCCTCGTATCGTTCTGCTGATCGTACTCGCCCAGCTGCTGATCACGCTGCCCGCCGGTGCGACCCCCCCCGAGCAGACGATTGCCGTGGCTGTACCAAACTTCAACGCCGACAACGTGAAGGCGGTCAACCTCAACGGCAACGCGACGCTGCTTGCGAGTCCCGACGGCATCCGGCTCACCCCAGCCCTTGGAGAGAAGGCCGGCAGCGCCTTCTGGAAGAGTCGCATGAGGCTGGCGAGTGATCGATCATTCAGCAGCTACTTCGTGATCAGCACGAGCGCCCCAGGCGGCAACGAACCGAAAGGCGCCGACGGGATCGTCTTCTCCCTGCAGACCCAGTCGAACCTGGCCGGCGGAACGGGCGGAGGCCTCGGCTACAAGGGGATCACGCCCAGCATCGGCGTCGAGTTCGACACCTGGCAGAACGACGATGTGAGCGACCCGAATGATAACCATGTTGGCCTCGATGTCGGGGGGAGCGTCGCATCGGTTGCCACCAGCACGGCGCTCCCAGGCCAGATCCAGGACAACACCTGGCACGTGTGGGTGGACTACAACGGGGCCACGCAGAACCTCCAGGTGCGTATGAGCGCCACAAACAACCGGCCGGCCGATCCCGTGCTCAATACAACCCGCGACCTGTCCGGGGACATCGGCCAGGACGTGTACGTCGGCTTTACCGCAGGCACCGGCGGGGCCTGGGAGAACCACGACGTGCAGACCTTCTACTTCGCGAGCGAGTACCTGCCGATCGACACCACCACCACTACCTACCATCAGACCCCGAACAACGTAGCTGTCAGCGCCAGCTCGCCGACGATCACCGTCGGCACCAAGACTGCGATCACCGTCACGGTGCGCGATATCCTGGACAGACTCGTGCCCAACCAGAACATAGCCCTCAGCACCACCCTGGGCACCCTCTCCGCCCTGAGCGGCACAACCGACGCCAACGGCCAGGTCAGCGTCGAGTTGTTCACCGGATCCACCATCGGCGTCGCCACCGTGGTCGCCCGCACCGACTACGGCATCAGCAGCGACACCGCCGTGACGGTGGAGCCGAACAGCCTGGCCGTCAGCGCCAGCTCGCCGACGATCCCCGTGGGCACCAAGACGAGGATCACCGTCACGGTGCGCGATATCCTTCAGGACAAGCCCGTGCCCGGCGACACCATAACCTTCAGCACCAACCTGGGCACCCTCTCCGCCCTGAGCGGCATAACCGACGCCAACGGCCAGGTCAGCGTCGAGCTCACCGGATCCGCCCTCGGCCTCGCCACCGTGGTCGCCCGCACCGACTACGGCATCAGCAGCAATACCGCCGTGACGGTGGAGCGGTCTCGCACGTACATACCGCTCTGCTTCAGGTAGCAGCGGGAGCTATGCTGGGGAGGGACAAGCCCTCCCCAGGCCCCTCTCGCCTACCCTTCAGATAGCGCGCCCACAGCAGCGTCCTGAGCCATCTGGACTATCACCAGGGTAGCGTCATCCCGCTGCTCGACGTCGCCGCGGAACTTGGCCACGGCCGCCCAGATCTCATCAAGGGCGCGCTTGGGGTCGAGCGGGTCGGCGTGGGCGATCGCCGCCAGCATGCGCTCGAAGCCAAATAGCTCGCGGCGGCTGTTGCGCTCCTCCAGCAGGCCGTCGCTGACTAGCACCAGCTGGTCGCCGGGCTGGAGCTGGATAATCTGCTCGGTATAGACCGCGTCGGGGCGCGCGCCCAGCGGCAGCCCGCAGATCTCCAGCTCGGTGATCTGGCCGTCGCGGCGGATCACCGGGAAGGGGTGGCCCGCGTTAGAGATCGCCAGGCGCAGGGTGCGCGTGTCGAGCACGCCGTAGAAGGCGGTGATCATCTGCTTGAACGTGTTATCCTGACAGAGCGTCTGGTTCGCGTAGCGCAGCACATCGGCGGGGCCCTGGTGGCGGGTGGCCTCAGAGCGCAGGGTGCTGCGCGTCATCGCCATCACCAGGGCGGCGGCGATGCTCTTGCCGGTCACATCAGCCACCACGATCCCCAGCCGATCATCGTCTATGGCGATAAAATCGTAGAAGTCGCCGCTCGTCTCGCGGGCCGGCTCCGAGCGCGAGGCGATGCGGATTGCGGCGTTGGTGATCGGCGGCGGCGGGTAGAGCCTCAGCTGCAGATCGCGGGCCACCGCTAGGTCGTGGCGCAGAATTTCGTCGCGCATGATCCGCCGCCGGGCCGCGTCAAGGCGCACAGACGCCTGGGCCAGAGAGCGCTGATAGAGCCAGGAGATCATAGCGACGATGATCAGAAAGCAGCTGATCGGGAATGCCATCCCTACCACTTTGTAGAGGGCATCGCCGACATCCCCCACCTGGGCGACACTGTAGTAGTAATAAAACAGCAGGCTGGCGATGATCAGCGAGTCGGCCACCGCGAGGATGAAGCCAGCGATCACCCCGATCAACATCCCTGAGATCATCACACCCAGCGATAGCACATAGCAGAACATGATGGCGGACTCAATGCCTTCCATATGGCGCAGGTTGATAGCGACTAAGAAGACAACCCCGAAGTTAACCCCGAAGCAGAATATATATGTGGCCAGCAGAGTGCGCTGTCGCCGCTCTAGGAAAAAGACGAAGAAGTACAGCAGCAGGTTCAGCACGACTCCCGCGATACTAATCCCGGATGCTTCGCGGAGCGAGGTTACCGCTAGGCCTATCAGGCCAATGATGATCAGGTTGGTATTCAGCGGGCGCAGCAGCGCAGCCTTCCGCTGGAGATCTGATTCGGACCCGATGAGTCCAATAATGCTATCGGTCTCAGGTTGTTGCGCCGCCATAGCGAAGTGGGCAAGACCCGTGTGAGTCATGATGATCACATCGGGTCTTGTGCAATATCAGGCTCATTATTAAGCGGGGCAAGGCTCACGCGATACGTGTGAGCAAGGGCTACCAGTCGCTACCCTTTGCCGCATCCAACGCCTTAATATCGGCGCTGTCCGCCCTGCGCGCCTCTACTGCGGCCTTGACCCGCTTCAGCTCCGCATCATCCAGCTTGAGGCCGGAGTTCGCGATCGCGGTGTCAGGGTCTTTGAGCAACTCGTCGCGGAATGTCTGGTCAATCACGGCTCGGCCGATCAATCGCTCGAGATCAGGACTCATAGAACCTCCTACGTGTGCCTTGACTATGTCAGGACTCGCCTTGGGCATACGAGCGCGCGTGCGTGCGTCTATTGTACCCGATCAGCGCAGAGCGAACAGATAAGCGAATGCCGCAGTGCGGCATTCGCTTATCTGTTCGCTATTCGTCGAACAGCTTGCGCACACGTGCCCTGCGCTCGCATAGGCGCGCCCACCCGGCGCTGTCGCTGCGCTGCTGGTGCAGGATCAGCCCGCGCAGCCGGCAGTCGCCGTAGGGTCCAAGGCGATCCAGGGCCTGTCGGCAGAGGCTGGCGTAGGCCTGCTCAACCTGCGCCCAGTAGCCCTCGGCGTAGATCTCGTAGCCGGCGAGCTGGGCGACGCTCAGTGTGCCCGCCTGGCCGGCGCGCTCAGCGCGGTAGTGGCGGATCAGCCCGGCCGAGGCGCTGTTGAGCTGGCCGCGCTGCAGGTCGGCTAGCCAGTCTGCGGCGTCGTCGGCGATCTGGCGGGCCGCCGTGAGCGCACGCAGGGCCAGGGCCAGATCCGCGCGCCTGGGGTCGTCCGCGCCCGCGCCGGCCAGCTGGAGCTGCGCGGTGAGGGCGAAGGCGAAGGGCGCGGCGCGATCCACCAGCAGATCGGTGCCCCAGAGCGCGAGCTGCTGATCGCTCAGGTCGGCCGGCGCAGCCTCGCGCGTCGCGATCTCACGGGCATAGGCGTCGGCGGCGAGCAGCGCGCGGGCCTGGAGGTCATCCCATGCGGGGGTGCCGGACAGGCCGAGGCCGCCGTAGATCGCGAGGGCGCGCAGCAGGGCCTGCTGGGCCCCGGGCATCGCGGCTGCGGGCAGATCGGCGTCAATCAGGCCGTCGAGCGCGCTGGCGTACCACCACAGCCACAGCCCGGCCGCGCCGAGCGCGTCGAGCTGATCATCGCCAAGGGGGATGATGTCGCAGAGCCAGGCCGGCAGAAGGGCGGACAACTGGCTGAACTCGCCGGAGAGCAGCGGGCCGAGGGCAGGCGCGCAGAGCTGCCGCAGCGCCGACGGGTATGTGGCCACCGTAGCGTGCACGGCGGCGCAGATACGCCCGTAGCGAGACTGGTCGGCGGGGGCAAGCTGCATGGCCTGGGTACTTCCACTGGGTGGCGCGCGTGCCCTAATCTTAACACGCACTACCGCAAACGTCACGCTGTCGCAGCGGCAGTTGACACCCTCAAAGCAGGCGGCGCAGAGCCGGGGCGACGGCGGCGATCTCGGCGGGCAGCGCGTCGCCGCGCATGATCGCCTGGCCGAGCGCCGAGCCCCTGAAGAGCAGCAGCTCGCGCTCGATCTCGCTGCCCATAGTCACATCGCGCTGGATCTTGCCGTCGCGGATGGTGATCACGCGCTGGGCGGCGGCGGCCACCTCGGTATTATGCGTCACCAGCACGACGGTCAGCCCGCGCTCGCGGTTAAGCCGGGTGAAGAGGGCCATAATATCGGCCGTGGTGGCGGTATCGAGGTTGCCGGTGGGCTCGTCGGCCAGCACAATCGTCGGCTCGTTGGCCAGGGCGCGGGCAATCGCCACGCGCTGGCGCTCGCCGCCGGACAGCTGGCTGGGCAGGTGGTCGGCGCGCGCGGCCAGGCCGACCAGGTCGAGCAGCTCGCCGGCGCGGGCCCGCCGCGCGCGACCGCCGAGGCGGAGCTCGTACATCGGCACCTCCACATTCTCGCGGGCGGTGAGGGTGGGCAGCAGGTTGTGGCTCTGGAAGACGAACCCGATCGTCCGGCCGCGGAAGCGGTCGATATCGCGCACCTGGGTCAGCGGCGTGCCGTCGATGATCACCTCGCCGGAGCTGGGCGTGTCCAGGGCGCCGATCAGGTTGAGCAGGGTGGACTTGCCCGATCCCGACGGCCCGATGATCGCCAGGATCTCGCCGGCGGCCACCCGCAGATCAACCCCGTCGAGCGCGCGCACCGGCACCCGCTCGCCGAACACGCGGGTGAGGCCGCGGGTCTCTAGGACGATTCGCTCAGGCATAGGAAGTTCTCCTCTGTTGGGGCCGCCTCCGGCGGGGGTTTGGGGGTGGCGAAGCCACCCCCAAACGATCTTTTTTCTTGATTTTTGGCGGCTTCGCCGCCAAAAATCAAGAAAAGTGGAATCTGGGGCGCAGCCCCAGGGACGTTGCTTCCGCCTTACGGGTGCGGCCATGATCATTCATACCGCAGCGCCTCCAGCGGGCTGAGCCGCACCGCGCGCAGCGCCGGGAGCAGCCCGCCGGCCACGCCGAGGGTGAGGGCCATCGCTGCGACAAGGGCGAAGGTGGCCGGGCTGTAGCTCGGGGCCAAGAAGCTGCCGTAGTCGGGCGAGAAGCCGATCAGCCAGTTGATGATCACGCCTATGCCGGCGCCAGCCAGCGAGCTCACCAGGCAGAGGGCCAGGGACTCGCCGAGCACCGTGCCCAGGATGCGCCGGCGGCCCCAGCCCAGCGCGCGCAGCACGCCGATCTCCTGCGTGCGCTCGAACACGCTCATCATCATCACGTTCAGCATAACGATCCCGCCCACCAGCAGCATCAGGGCCA
The DNA here is from genome assembly GCA_037140315.1 of Chloroflexales bacterium. Taxonomy (GTDB): domain Bacteria; phylum Chloroflexota; class Chloroflexia; order Chloroflexales; family Chloroflexaceae; genus Oscillochloris. Next base: position 5,173 of record JBAXES010000048.1, on the reverse strand, counting down.
TCATAGCGTTCATCGCGGCGGTCGTGGTGGCGAAGTCCTGCATACGCTCGGTGAGGTCAGCCGTCGGGCTGGCCATAATGTCCGGGTAGCGCTGCTCCATGCCGCGGGCCACGGCGGCGGCCTGGCTGCCATCGTGGAGGGTGATGCCGACAAACGAGACCTGGCGCGGCTTACCGAAGATGCGCTGGGCCTCGCGCAGGGGGATGACCGCGCCGGCGTCCTCAAAGGCCGCGCCCGTCTCGAAGATGCCGACGATCTCGAAGCTGCTCCCGCTGAAGCGCAGGTCGTCGCCGAGCCCCTTTTTGAGGCTATTGGCGGCCATGCGGCCGAGGATCATCTCGCCGGGGCGCTGGATGGGCCGCCCCGCCTGGACGGCGTAGTGGGCCGCATAGTCCTCGCGCGGGTCGAGCCCGTAGACGATGAAGAAGGGCAGGCCGGGCACGGTGGTGGTACCGAAGATCAGGCTAGAGACGCTCTTCACCGCCGGGTCGAGGCGCAGCTGCGACACCGTGCGCTCATCGATCACTGAGAATGTCGCGTCCGAGGCGTTGGCCTGCTCGACGATGATGTCGGCCTGGCCGGCGCTCAGCAGGCTGGTGAGCATGATCTTGGTGCCCTCGACGATGCCGCTGAGGGCGATCATAAAGCCGACGCCGAGCCCCAGGCCGAGGACGGTCATCATGGTGCGGGCGGGGCGGCGCAGCAGGTTGCGCACGGCGTTCGCGCGGAAGATCCGGCTCAGCAGGCGGGCCACGCGGCCGAGGCGCACCGCCGCGCCGCTCTCCGCGCGCATGGCCTCCAGGGGGGCCAGCCGCGCCGCGCGCCAGGCCGGGTAGCCGCCGCCGACCAGCCCGAGGACCAGGGCCACCCCAAACGCCTGCGCCCCGGTGGCGACGTCCACGCCGCCGCTGAGCAGCCCCGCCACCGCCGGGGACTGCCTGGAGAGGGCGATCAGCCCGACGCCCAGGCCCAGGCCGACCAGCCCGCCGAGACACGACTGGATCAGGGCCTCGCCCAGGATCATGCGCACCACCCGCCAGCGCCGCCAGCCCATCGCCCGCAGCACACCGATCTCGCGGGTGCGCTCGAACACGCTCATCAGCATCGCGTTCATCATGCCCAGGCCGCCCACCAGGATGGCGAAGATGCCGAGCACCCAGCCCATCGAGCGGTACATCTTGAGCATCTCGTCCTGCGAGTTCGCCTCTCCTGAGCGCGTCACCCCCAGGCCGTCCCAGCGCGACTCGATCGCCGCCCGCACCGAGTCGCGGTACGAGGGGCCGGATAGCTTGAGCTTAAAGTAGCTGACCTGACGGCGCTTGTCGAAGGCGCGCTGGGCGTCCTCCAGGTGGATCACCGCACCGTTATCCTCGAAGCTCTGGCCGGTCTCGTAGATGCCGACCACCCGGTAGCTGATGTCGTTGATGCGGAACTTGTCGCCGACGCCCTTCTTGAGGTTATCGGCGCCCTGGCGGCCCAGCATCAGCTCACGCTTGGCCGCTATCTGCCGCCCGGCGATGATCTTATAGCGGTTGATCGCGAAGCCGCGCGGGTCCTCGCCGGCCACCAGGAAGTAGGGTGTATCGGGCATCTGCACGATGCCCACGGCGGTGCCGGCCACCGCAGCGACCCCGCGGATCTGGCGGATCTCGTCGCCGACGCCCGCGTCGATGGCGCCGATGATGATCATCAGGGCGTCTTTCTGGCTCACCAGCAGGTCGGCGTCCGACGAGGTGCCGATCGCGCCGAAGCCGTCGGCCATGCCGTTGCCGAAGGCCGAGAGCACCACCACCGCCGCCACGCCCACAGCGATGCCCAGGGTGGTGAGCAGGGTGCGCGTCTTACGACGCCAGAGGTTCTTCAGGCTGAGCATAATCTCGCCTCCGGCGGGGGGTTGGGGGTGCATGCGCATCACAGACCTCCATCTCAGCGCACAATAAGCGTTGTTCGGATACGAACTACTATTAGTTACATGATACGCCTGAGTGTCAATAGGGTCGCTCATCCACATATGGTGCGGCATCGATATGCCGACAGATGCTATACTTGGCACATAAGGAGAACTCGCCATGATCACCGTGAATCAGCGCGCCGAGGCCGCAGATACCGCCGAGGGCACCTTCGCGCCAATCGCTGACGACCGCATCGGCGCATTCGCCGCCTATACCATTGCCTCCGACCTGCTCGAGCTGCGCGAGATCTACGCCGGCCACATCCAGCGCATACCGGGCGACGCCTGGGCGCAGCGTACGGAGCGTCGGCCCTCCGGCTGGACGCTTCTGGAGACTCTCGCACACCTGGACGCGGTGGCCAGCGTCTTCAACACGAGCGTGCGGCTCGCACTGGCCGGCCAGCCGATCAGCATCCCTGGGCTGGCCCAGCGCACCGATCTGCCTGCGGCCAACCGGGCCGCGATCAACGAGCGCCTGCCGCAGGGCCCGGCCGAGCTGACGAAGAGCTTCCTGGGCATCCTGGCAGACACGGCCAGCCTGGCGGCACGGCTGAACCCCCAGCAGCTGGCGCTCCGCGTGAAGACGCCCTACTACGGCGCGGAGCCGAGCCTGGCCGAGATCTTTGGGGCCGCGCTGATCCACGCCGGCGTGATCCACGGTGCCCAGGTGGCGGCGGCGACGCGCGGGCAGCCGATCTGGAGCTTCTATAGCCCCGGCATCATGCGCCGCCAGCTCACCCGCGCCTTCCACGCCATGGGGCTGGCCTACTGGCCTGAGCGCGGGGGCAGCCTCCACGCCACCCTGGCATTCAACGTCGAGGGGCACGGCGGGGGGAGCTGGTATATCCGGGTCGATCCCTCCGGCGGCGAGGGCCACATTGGCACCGTGCGCACGGCAGACGTCATCCTGAGCTTTGCCAGCGCCGACCTGCTCTGCCGGACTCTCACCCTGCAGGCAGGCATCCTGCGCAGCGTCATCACCCGGCGGCTGCGCCTGAGCGGCAACCTGCGCCTGGCCGCGCGTATGTTCCAGCTCTTCACCCCCACGTGACGCTAAGACAACAGCGTACGGCTATTTCCCTGCGCCCTGCTGCCCGAGCTGCTGGCGCTCCTCGGCAGTGATCAGCTTGAATGCGCCATCTCGATTAATATAGACCATCTCTTCATCTTTCACGCGGACGATCAGATCCAACACGCCATCGGCATTCATATCAGCGAGGCGCATCGTCACCGGAGTCAGGTCCTCGCCCGCCCCGAAGAGGTAGGGGCCAGGCAGGGTGCGGGTTTTCGTCGCGTCGCCGCCGGGGATTTCCAGGATCACGACCTGCCGATCCAGGTTCATCGCGATCAGGTGGGTTGGGGCGCTGGCCTCCTCGGGCCGGCCCACGCTCGCCGATAGCTGGAAGGTGCGCGGTCGCCCGTAGCGCAGATCATCGATCAGCGTGCGCCCCCAGCCGATCAGGCCGCTGAGCAGCACGTATGCCGCCAGCAGGGCCAGCAGGCCGGTGACAATATAGGCGATCGATCCCACGTTGCCGCGCGGCAGGCTGATTATGGGGCGGCGCTCGTTGCGAAGATCTCGACTGGTGACGGCCATGGTAGAACCCTCCTTCAGACAACGAACGACCTGAGGCCGAAGAGACAAACAGAAGAGGTTCGCTCTTCTGTGCTATGCGCTTATTTGTTCTGGAGTATAGCAGGGCTTCCCGCATCCGTCAAGAACGGATTTGCTACCTTATATGTCGAAGGAGCTACCGATGAGCGAGGCCGAGATCTGTACCATGACGGCGGTGGAGCTGGCGGCGCGCATCCGCGCCCGCAGCCTCTCGGCGACCGAGGTGATGGCCGCCCACCTCGCCCGGATCGATCAGGTGAACCCGCGCCTGAATGCAATCATCACGCTGGTGCCCGACCAGGCGCTGGAGGGCGCGCGCGCCGCCGACGCGGCCCTCGCCCGCGGCGAGGCGCTCGGCCTGCTCGGCGGCCTGCCAGTGGCCCACAAAGATCTCGCCGAGACCAAGGGCATCCGCACGACCTTCGGCTCGCCGATCTTCCGCGACCACGTGCCCGACTTCGACGCGCCGATCGTCGAGCGGCTTAAGGCCGCCGGCGCGATCACGCTCGGCAAGACGAACACCCCCGAGTTCGGCGCGGGGTCCCAGACCTTCAACCAGATCTTCGGGGCCACGCGCAACCCCTACGACCCGAGCAAGACCTGCGGCGGCAGCAGCGGGGGCGCCGCAGTGGCCCTGGCCACAGGCATGGTGCCGATCGCCGACGGCAGCGATATGGGCGGCAGCCTGCGCAACCCGGCCGGCTACTGCAATGTGGTCGGATTCCGCACCTCGCCCGGACGAGTCCCCAGCTGGCCCGACAGCACCATGTGGCTACCTCTGGGCGTGGACGGCCCGATGGCCCGCACGGTGGCCGACGTGGCCCTCATGCTCCAGGCCATTGTTGGGCCGGACGCGCGCGCGCCGCTGTCGTTTGGCGCGGGCGGAGAGCTATTCGCCCAGTCGCTAGTGCACGAGACGCGCGGCCTGCGGGTGGCCTGGAGCGCCGACCTGGGCGAGCTGCCGCTCGACCCGCGCACACGGGCGGTGTTCGAGTCTCAGCGGGGCACATTTGAGGGCCTGGGATGTATTGTCGAGGAGGCCGCGCCTGACCTCCGCGACGCCGACGAGATCTTCCAGGTGCTGCGCGCCTTCAGCTACGAGCTCGGCAAGGGCGCGCTGCTCGACAGCCACCGCGCCCAGCTGAAGGACACGGTGATCTGGAACATTGAGCAGGGCCGCAGGCTGAGCGGGCCACAGCTGGGCCGGGCGATGCGGCTCCACGCCGAGCTCTACCAGCGCGTGCGCACCTTTATGGAGCGCTACGACTTCCTGGTGCTGCCGGTGAGCCAGGTCCCGCCCTTCCCGATCGAGCAGCCCTACGTGACCGAGATCGACGGCGTGAAGCTCGACAGCTATATCGGGTGGATGCGCTCGTGCTACTACATCACGCTCACCAGCCTGCCTGCGATCGCCGTACCCGCCGGATTCACGCCCGAGGGGCTCCCCGTGGGCCTGCAGATCGTCGGCCGCTACCGCGATGAGCTGAGCGTGCTGCGCCTGGCCCACGCCTACGAGCAGGCGACGCAGCTCTGGCGAGTAAGGCCGCAGCTGTAAGACAAGGGAACAGGGAACAGGGAACAGGGAACAGAAATACCGCATCCTGATG